>SYGN01000219.1 GCA_005799525.1 Opitutaceae bacterium
GCAGGTGCACGCTTTTTCGTATTTCGCCGCGTAAAGATCGAGGAACCGATCGAAGGCCGCGTTCGCATCGTTCCTCGTCTCCGCCATCCAAATATCGTGCAGCTTTTCCTTGGCCTCTGGTTGCAGCTTCTTGGGCAATTTGTCGACGACGTTCACGGTCTTGTGCACCCAACAACGCTGCGCCCGGCACGAGGGCCAGACTTTTTCCAGCGCCGGCCAAAAACCGAGCGCGCCGTCAGCGGCCGCCAGTTTGGGCGCCACTTTTATGCCCCGGCGTTTAAGATCCTGCAACACGCCCAGCCAGGACAGCTCACTTTCCCGCTCGCCGTCGCTGATCGCGAGCAAGACCTACGTCCCATCCTTGCGTGCGCCGATGACGACCAACACGCACGGCCGCTCGTCGGTCAGCCGCACGTTGCAGTAAATCCCGTCGGCCCAGACGTAGACGATTTTTTCCTGGCGGAGATCGCGCCTCGACCACGCTTGGTATTCGTCCTGCCAGCCGGCGATGAGGCGCACAATCGACGGAGGCGACAATCCGGCCGCATTTGGCCCCAGCAGGGGCGCCAACGCCGCCGGCATCGCGGAGGTCGAAATCCCTGTGAGGTAAAGCACGGGAATCAGGTTTTCCAAACTCGGCACCCGCCGCAGGTAGGGAGGCAAGATCCGGCTGATGAATCGCTCGCCTTTGCGACGGTCATCGACGCGGGGCGTTCGCAACTCAAGCGCTCCGAGCCCGGTTTGCAGATTCCGGCTCGCGCCGTGGCCGTTGCGAACGACCGAATGGCGCCCAGCTTGGTCGCGCGACGCTTGGTTGGCTCGGAGATAATCTTCGACCTCGACTTTCAAGGCGGAGAGCAGCAGCCGGCGAGCGCCGGTACGCAGCGTGCTCTCCAGCTCTGATTGGCAGATTACCGTTGTGAAACGATCCTCTTCATGGAGGATTTCTTTTGTCGGGTTGTAATTAGGCATTTTTTCTTGGTTGGTTTGAGCACCCCAAGGTTGCCATCCCAACCCGCCACCCACAACTTTTGGTCATATCTCCCATGCCAACCTTCCGCTTCCACCCCCTGCTCAGCGCCCTTGCCCTCGGTTGGGTGCTGGCTTGCTCCGGCCGGGCCGCCGACGAGGCCAAGAAGCGTTATGACTTGCCCGCGGGCGAGGCCGCCGCGGCCTTGCAACGCTTCGCGGAAGTCTCCGGTCGCGAGACGTTGTTTGCCGCCGACGCCATCCGCGGCGTGCGCACCGCGGCCCTGCGCGGCGAGTATGCTCCCCAGGAAGCCCTCGACCGGCTGCTCGCCAACACCGGTCTCGCCGCCGCGCCGGATGCGAAGACGGGGGCCTTTGCGGTGACCAAGCAGGGCGCCGCGGAAAAAAACGTCGCGCGCCGCCCGGCCGAGCCCGGTGCACCGGCCGTCGCCGCTCCCAAGGTCGCGCCCCTGGTGAAAATGGACCAGTATGAGGTGCTCGGCTCGCGCATCCGGCGGGCGGAAGTCGACGGACCTTCCCCGGTGTCCACCTACACGATGGACGATATCCGGGCGACGGGGGCGATGAATCTCGCGGATTTCATGCGCACGGTGCCGCAGACATACAACGGGGTCGGCGCCGGCCGCAACTCCACGCCGGACGATCTCAACATCTCCGCCGGACAGCGCACGGAGAACCTGATTCCGATTCCCCCCGCCGCCGGGGTGAGCCCGGTGCTCGGCACCAATGTGCCCGTGCAGACCGGCTCGTCCGGCGTGAGCCTGCGCGGCCTCGGCGCCGGTTCGACGCTCGTACTCGTCGACGGTCGGCGCGTGGCCCAGTCGGGGGAGCGCAACCGCGGCTCCAATTCCGGCCAAGGCTTCGTCGATCTGAACACGATCCCGCTCGGGCTCGTCGAACGCGTGGAAATCATTACCGACGGGGCGTCGGCCCTCTACGGTTCGGATGCGGTCGCCGGCGTCATCAATATCGTGCTGAAAAAATCCTGGGTTGGTACCGAGGTAAACGGCTCTGTTAAGATGACCGCGCACGGCGGCGC
Source organism: Opitutaceae bacterium (assembly GCA_005799525.1). GTDB lineage: Bacteria > Verrucomicrobiota > Verrucomicrobiia > Opitutales > Opitutaceae > GAS368. The sequence goes on from SYGN01000219.1 coordinate 2,030, forward strand.
GCGGGAACGGCAGACGACCGTCACGACCGGTGTCGCGGGCTTGGGCGGTCGCTTCCGCGGCACGCTGGCGTTTAATTATTACGACCGCGAACCGCTCTTGGCCGCGCAGCGCTCGTTTTCGAAGAATCCCGATTTCCGCACCTCCGTCCAAGGCTACAACGCCACCACGGGCTCGCCGGTGCTGGGCACCGACCAGCGCATTCAATGGGGCTATCCCGCCTCGGTGCCGGCGACGGCGGCCACGGGGTTCGTTTCCATCCCCGGGGTGCGCGTGTTGCTCGCGCCGGCCGGATCTGCCACGACGCCGGCGATCTCGGCGTTTGAACGCCGCACGACCAATGACCCCGGCCAAACCGGCACCGCGATTCTGGCCCAAGGCCAGCGCATCACCAATCCCGCCTCCTTCCTCGAGCTCGTCGCCGCCGCGGAGCGCCGCGGCCTCACGGCCACGGGCTCCTATGAAGTGAGCCAACAGCTCGAAGCCTACGGCACCTACGGGTTCAGCGACTCGCGCGGTTTCGCGAAGACGCTGCCGGTCTACGTGGCCAACGTCCCGGTTGCCGCGGCCAACAACCCCTTCGGCGAGGCGATCCAGTTCGGCATGATGCTGCCGCAGTGGGGGCAGCTCTCGCAGCAGACCAAGACCCAGACGCACAGCATCACTGCGGGCGTGCGTGGGAAGGTCGGCCAGACGTGGCGGTGGGATACGGGCTACCGCTGGCAGGATCAAAAATACCATTCGATCTCGCGCACTTTCAACGCGACGGCGTTCAATGCTCTCGCGAATAACAACGACGCGACCCAGCGCTTCAACCCGTTCATCGATGAGCGGGTGGTGGGCGCGGTGAATCAGGGCGCGTTGCTGGAGCAGACTGCGCTCTACCCCACGGTGGACGGACACTCGCTGCTCGACAGTGTCGATTTCACGGCCAACGGCGACGTCTACCCAATCTGGGGCGGGCCGATTCGTGCGGCGTTCGGCGCGTCCTACGAAAAAGAGGACAGCAAGAACACGGCCGTGGCGTTTGCCGGCTTTCCGGTGGTGGCGACGCCGGCGAGCTATCGGGACAAGCGCATCAGCCGGGCGGCGTTTGGCGAGTTGCAGGTCCCCCTCGTGGGCAAACCGAACCGACTGCCGCTCGTGTATCGGCTCGAGGCTAATTTTGCCGGTCGCTACGAGAGCCGCAGCGATGCGGAAAGCCACGGCGTGCCGAAGTATGGCGCGACCTGGTCGGCGTTCCGGTGGCTGTTGATTCGCGGCAGCTACTCCGAAGGTTACCGTCCGCCGAGCCTCACCGAAGATCGCCGCGTGACGACGAGCTCGACGTCCTCCCTGGCAGATCCGTCGCGGGGCAATCAGTCCTATCTGATGACGGTCGTGAATCGCTCCAATCCGAATTTACAGGCAGAGACCTCAACTAATAAATTCTACGGTGCGGTGTTTGAGCCGCCGTTTGCGAAAGGCCTCTCGCTGCAGGTGAACTATTATCGCACCCAGCAAGAGAATGCGATCCAGTCGACGGCCACCTCCACGCTGTTGAACAATGAGGCGCTGTTTTCTGACAACATTGTGCGCAACGCCCCGACGGCAGCTGACCTTGCGGCCGGTTTCAAAGGCCAGATCAACACGCTCTACGTCCAATACATCAACTACGGCGTGATCCTGAACGAGAGTATCGACTTCGGCGCCGAGTATCGGCTCCCGTGGGAAAGGCTCGGTCGTTGGCGGCTCAGCACCAATGCCGCGAAGACGATAAGGCAATCGCGCCAGCTCACCATCGGCCAGCCGCCGACCAACGATGTCGGCGACACCTATTCCAGCCCGCGCTGGAATATTGTTTCGACGCTCTATTGGAGCAAGGGGCCGTGGACAGCGTCGTCGACGCTGAGTTACTTGAGCGGTTTCCGCTCTGATCGCGCGAGCATTTCATCGAATCCGCTGTCGAATCTTCCCACGATGCGCATGATCGACTTGCGTGGTTCCTACGAATTCAAGGACGGTGTGTGGCGGAAATACGGCCGCGGCCTGCGGGTCGGTGCCGGTATCGCCAACGTCACGGATCAAAATCCACCGTTCACAAATAACATTTATGGTTTCAATGGCGGCGTCTATGGCCGCTGGGCCTTTGGCCGCACGTATGAGTTTTCTTTCTCGCAGCCTTTCTAAGGTACCGCATTGCCTCCAGCCTCCCTTTGATTTTCATGAAAAAAATATCCTCTAATTTTTTCCGCCTCGCTGCGGTCGGCCTGCTGCTCTCAGCCTGTGGCCGGGCGCAGACAGCTGCTCCCGCGGCCGCGCCGGCGAAGGTCGCCGTGCCGTTCCGCGAAGATTTCGCCAGGCTCAAGGCCGGTGAAGTGGTCCCCGATTTTTCCGTGCAAACGATCGCGGGTCAGCCGGCGAAGTTTAGCGATTACGCGGCGGGTAAGATCACGGTGTTTGGTCTCTGGGGCGCGAGCACCGGAGCCGCACCCCAGATCACGGCGCAGTGGGAAAAGCTCTCGAAAAAATATGCGGCGTCGGGCGTCGTTTTTCTCGGCATTGGCGGCTACGGCAGCCGCGAGGAATTTGACCAATGGCGTGCCAAGACGGGCGAACCGATTTCCTTCCCACTGGCCTTCGACCCCCTCGGGAAATATCCGCTGGCGGCCAAGACGCGGGCGGAGATGACCCCCGATGAACTGAAAGCCGAAGTCGCGCGCAATCGGGAGTTTTTCTCTCGGTCGATTTCGCAGCAGCTCGGCGGGGTGATCGCCCCGTATCCGACGACCTTCGTCGTCGATGCCCAGCGCAAGCTCGTGGGTTGGTTCTCCGGTACGCAGCCCACCCACAATACCGCCCTCGGCAATCTGCTGCTGCGCGCCGGGGTGAAGCTCGCTGCGGAAGACATCCCGGAGCGCGTCTACACGCGTGAGGAAAGTAAGATCGCGGCCACGCCGGCACCGGCGGCAACTCCTACGGAAAAAATCGCGGTCGGGGCGGTCGCCCCGGATTTCACGACGATCGATCTGGCCGGCAAACCGGTGAAACTTTCCGACTTTCGCGGCAAAGTGGTGGTGCTCGATTTCTGGGCCACGTGGTGCGGACCGTGCATCGCGTCGATGCCGCACACCAACGATGTGGCCAACCGTTACAAAGATCAGGGTGTCGTCGTCTGGGGCTCCTGCACCAGCGACACGCGCGCGGCGTTTGAGAAATGGGTGAAGGCGAACCAGGAGAAATACTCGGACTTTATTTTCTCGCATGATCCGGCAGAGCGCACGCCGGCCAGCGTCTCGCAGAAGCTCTACGGCGTCACTGGTATCCCCCAGCAATTCGTGATCGACCGCGAGGGCAAGATTGCCGCGCTTGTGAACGGCTACTTGCCGGGCGAAGTGCTCCTCGACGCTGCGCTCGCCAAAGCCGGCATCAAGGTCGACCCCGCCATTCTCGCCAAGGCGGTCGTCGACCAGCAGAAGCGCGACGTCCTCAAATAGGCCCGCGTCTTCGCGGGGGAAGTGCGTGTGCGGTCTGCCTCAGTAGACGTCGAGGTCCTGGCCGATGACGACTTTTCCGCTGTAGCCGGCGGTGACTTCGCGCAAGACCTGTTCGGGCGGCTGGCCGGAGAGAACGAGGTGATGGAGCACGAGGAGCTTGGGTTTGGCCTCGCGGGCGATGCGCGCGACGTCGCTCGATGAGGTGTGAAACGCGGCGTGATATTTTTGCCACGGCAGGGCGCGGGTCTTGAGGCCGACTTCGGAGTAGGCTTCGTGCACGAGCACATCCACGCCGCGAGCTTGCTCGATCATCTCCTGGGTGAACGTGGTGTCGCCGGAGATCACGATGGTGCGGTCGGCGGTTTCGAAACGATAGCCGAAAGCGTGTTTCCACGTGCCATGCGGGACGGCGAACGCCTTTACGGTTACGTTGGCATCGCGGTAGACCACTCCCGCGGTGATCTCGTGGACGTTGACGCGCCAGCCGGTTTTGTTGGACGGCTCGCCACCGTCGAGGCGCATCTCGATGTCCTCCTGCCAGGCGGCGCGGAGGTGGTCGGTCATCGTACGCAGACCGGGAGGGCCGTAGGCCTCGAGCGGCGCCGTGCGCTCCAAGACCCACGGTGAAAAAACCAGATCGGGGTAACCGAGCGTGTGATCCGAATGGAGGTGGGTGAAGAAAATATGTCTCAGCGCGGGCATGGGGAGTTTGGCGGCGGCGGCGCGGCGGACGATGCCTGGCCCGGAGTCGACGAGGTAAACGGCGCCGCTCACGACGATGGCGGTGGCAGGGCCGGAGCGGGCGGGTTCGGCGTTGGGCGTACCCGTGCCGAGCAGGATGACTTGCGTGCCTGACTTGGTGGGTTCCGCGGAGAACGCGGGTGCGGCGGTGAACGCGGACGCCAAGGCGACGAGCGTGATGGCGAAGTGGAGGAAGACTTTCATGAGGCGGAATATGGGCTGGTTTTTGGCGCGGGTGCAATGAGCCGGTGGCTGCGCCGAACGGCCGCACGCGCGTTGACCGTAGTGCGATCGACTGTTGGGCTGCGCACATCTCGCCCCTTTTTGCATGATCATACGCCGCCTCGTGTCGCTCGGTTTTGTTCGTCTCGCCGCGGTGTTCATGTGCGTGCTCGCTTTGCTTGTGGGCTGTGCGGGTCCGACGGGCGCTCCCTCCGCGGCGGATGGGCGCGAGGTGGCATCTATCGTTGCTGCCGTGCCGGACGCACGGCCGGTGGATCCCGCCCGGGCGCAGAACGTGTTTGTGATGTTGTCCGGCGGGGTAAGTCCGAGCGCCAACAACTACTCGCAGTATTTGCAGGCCAAAGCCGTCACGACGTTTCTGGAGCGCAACTACCCGCTCGACACGGTCTGGACATTTTTCGGAGCGGGCAACGTGGAGGGTCAGCCGCTGTTTCTCGGCGACGTGCGGCGGAGTCAGGAACGCGACGGCCGGATCTTGAATACTTGGCTGCCCGGGGCGATCAGCCGCAACCGGCCGGCTAAACGGGAGATCGTTTTGCGCGCTTTCCGCGAAGAAATCCTGCCACGGGTGCGTGATGGCGGCACGGTCTATTTGTTCGTCGGCGACCACGGGTCCCAGCGCGGCACCGGTGACCGTGAGAGTATCATCGACCTGTGGACCTTGGCGCGCGATGCCACGAACGAACGCGGTTGGAAGACCGAGCGCGGCGAAGTGCTCGGGGTGTCCGATCTGCGCAAGGTGCTCGCCGAGGGTTTGGGTCGGGGGCGCGTGGTCTTCTGCATGACGCAGTGCCACAGCGGTGGTTTTCACCATCTCGCGGTGCCGCGGGAGCTGACGGCGAATCCGCGCTGGTTTACGCGGGTGCCCGGTTGGTGGAAACCGGCGGCAGCCAAGGGCGCACCGGCCGACGTGCGCGCGGCGGGCTTTACGGCCACAGATGAACGCAACCTCGCCGCTGGCTGCGACCCGAACCCTGATCCAGATACGTGGGAGGGCTACGAACGGTTCCTGCCGGAAAACTTATTGGGGCTAGATCTTTTTACGCTGCAGCCGGCTGGTCAGCGGCGCGGGTCGTTCTATGAAGCGCATATCGAGGCGACCCTCGTCGACCAAACCATCGACAAGCCGTATGCGACCTCCGAGCAATACCTCGAACGCTGGGCGGATTTGATTGAGACCCGGCTTGTGCAGGAAGCTAATCTGACCGATGCGACGAGACGGCAAGTGGTCGCGTATCAGCGAGCGGTGGACGGCGCTTCCCTGTGGTCGGATGATCGAGGTTTTCGCGAACGGCAGGAGATGTTCGCGCGGTTTACGCAGCGGATGACCATGCAGAATCCGGCGGCCAAAGACCTGCTTTTGACTGGCGACCGTCAGCAGCTGGAAACGGCCATTGCTTCAACGGGACGCGGCGGGCGAGCGCCGGGTCAACCAGTCCCTGTGGTGCGGCCCGCGGCGGCGCAAGTCCTACCGGCGCCCACGTCGGCGCCTACACCTGCGCCGGTGCCAAGTGAGGGCCGCGGCAGGGGGCGAAACACGCCGTCGCCGGAAGTGCTAAAGCTGTGGAACGACGTCTTGCGCCCGGCATGGAAGACGGCGGTGCTTGCGGACCACGTTGCTGAGTTGCCGGCGGGCGCGCGGGAGTTTGAAAAATACCTCTTGGCGCAGGAAGCGAAGGGTAAAGATTTTCTGTTTGGTAACGCGCGGCAGCTGGCGGACGAAGTCTACTGGCAATCGGGTTACGCAGATCCGTCGAAACTCGATCGAACCAAGGCGGAGGCGGTGGTGCGTTGGGGCTCGGAACGGAGGAGCCAGATCCTCGCGTGGGCCAAGGCGTCCGATGAGCCGACCGTGCGCGCGGCGGCCGAGGAAATCACGAAGCGTCAACCCGCGCGGCGGGCCGGGGCGGCTCAGGACGCGGCGAGAACGTCGCAAACCACCCCTGAATCGACTCGTCCCTTGAGCCGAAAGACGGCGGCGGAGCGCGTGCTGTTCTACCGCCGGACGCTGGCGGCGTGGGCCTTCTTGCTCGCGTTGGATGAGCGCCCGGCGCTGGCGCGGATCGCGGAATTGACGGCGCTCGAGCGCACGCCCTTGCCGCCGCCGATGAAATAGGTGGGGCGACGGCGGCCGTGGAGCGTGACTCGATCATGAAATTGAAAAAGATTTCTTTAGCAGGTTTTCCGGGTTCGAGTGTTGAGAGAGTGAGCCCCGTCGAGTGACGGCCCGATCGCTGCAACGTGTCATCGCAAAATTCAGATTCCGCCCGCTGGTTCGCCGAGGAGGTGCTGCCGCACGAACCTGCGCTGCGCACGTGGTTGCGCGGGCGGTTTCTGGCGGTGACGGACGTGGACGATCTCGTGCAGGAAGCCTACGCGCGGCTCATGCGGGCTCATGCGACAGGGCCGGTCGCGTGCCCGCGTGCCTTTCTCTTTTTGACGGTGCGGAATCTCGCGTTGAATCACCTGCGTCACCAGCGCATCGAACGGCCGGAGGGTGCAGCTGAGATCGACGCCTTGTCGGTCGCGGATGAGCGGGTCGGCGCGCCCGAAGCGCTCGCGCAAGCGGAAGATTTCCAGGTGTTGATCCGCGCGATCCAGGCGCTGCCCGAACGCTGCCGGCAGATCGTGACGCTGCGAAAAATCTACGGTCTGTCGCAAAAGGAAGTCGCGGAGCAGCTCGGGCTCTCCGAGCACACGGTCGAAGCGCAAGGCGGCATCGGTCTGCGCAAGTGCATCGAGTATTTCCGCCGTCACGGCTACGGTCCGAGGTCCCGTCCATGAACCGCCCGTCCCAAAATCCGCGCTCGCGCGAGGAAATCGCCACGGCCGCCGCCCAGTGGGTGCTGCGGCGCGACCGCGGTCTCACCGCCGCCGAGCAGGATGAGTTTTCGCAGTGGCTCGCCGCCGACCCGCGGCACGGCGAGGCGCTCGCAGAGCACCGCTGGGGCTGGGATGAATTGGACCGATTGACCGGCCTTCAGACGTCGCTCGGTGCGGTGCCAGACCCGGATTTGTTCGCGCCGCCGGCCCGCGTTCGGGTCAGCCGCCGATCATGGGTGGAGGGGATGTTTGCACTCGGAGCGGCGGCGGCGCTCGTATTCGTGTGGCTAAACTACCGCACGGAAAAAACGGCACCGATCACGGCTGCTGACTTCGCATTGGCCGCGCCGTGCGAGCGACGCACCTTGGGCGACGGTTCGATTGTGGCTTTAAACCGCGGTGCGGTCGTCGAGATCGCGGAAACGGCATTTGAGCGGCGCGTCATCCTTGTGCGGGGCGAGGCGAGTTTCACGGTCGCGAAGGATCCGACGCGGCCCTTTATCGTCAGCGTCGGTGGCGTGGAGGTGCGGGCGGTCGGCACGGCGTTCAATGTCAGGCGCGACACCGCGGATGTAGAGGTGATTGTCACCGAAGGCACCGTGCAAGTGAGTCCCCCAGCGGGGTCGGCTGCCGCAGCACCGTTTATAAAGGCGAGCCAACGCGTGGTCGTGCCGATCGAGAAGACCGTTGTGGGCACGCCGTCGTCCGTGACGACTCTTGCGCAGGATGCCCTTGAGGCTCGGCTCGCGTGGTATCCGCAACTGCTCGACTTCACCGATGCACCGCTCGCCGATATCGTGGCGGCATTTAACCGGCGCAATCCGGTGCGGATCGTCGTCGCGGACGCTGCACTCGCGAAGATGCGGCTGAGCGCCACGTTTCGCTCGGACAATGTGGATGGCTTCGTGCGCCTCATGGAAGCCAACTTCGCGATCAAGGCCGAGTGGCGTGACTCGCGCGAGATCGCGCTGCGGCGCGGCCGCTGAGTTTTCTTTAGCGGAAACCGCCGCTTCGCGGTTTGTAGTCATAGAACCCCAATGCACCTCATGACGCCCCATCACCGCCCGACACTCGGCTTGTATCGGCAAATCCGATTTTTGTTGTTGCTGCCTTTGTTCGTGCTCGCCGCAGCCGGAGCTGAGCCCAAACGGCTGTTCGATCTTCCCGCTGGGCGGGCTGCCCAGACACTTAAACAATTTGCCACCCAAGCCGGCCGCGAAATTGTATTTTCGACGGAGGTGATAGGTGAGGTGCGCACGCCAACGGTGCGCGGTGAACTCACGCCGAATGACGCCTTGCTGGCTTTGCTGGCCGGCACGGGCCTCGTCGCCGGGCAGGATGCGCGAACCGGAGCGATCGCCATTCGAAAGGACGCCGACCCAAACGCGGTTCGGGCGGCTCCGGTCGACCGGCCGGCCCGCCCCAACGCCGCTCCGACTGATCCCCAGGTTTCCGGGGAAACGATCGAGCTATCGCCGTTCGTGGTCGATACGAAGAAGGACGTCGGTTTCGTCGCGACGACTTCCTTGGCTGGCGGCCGACTGGCGGGCGAACTGAAGGACACGCCAGCCGCTTATTCTGTCCTCACGCGTGAGTTCATCGATGCCCTCGGGTTGACCGAGTTGTCCGAGGCGAGCCGCTGGGCGCCGAACACTACGCTGATCAACGATGACGGACGGCAGGAAATGTTTGGCAACACCACGGCCTTTGCGTTTCGCGGGGTGAGTGGAAGCACGCAGCGGAATTTTTTCCCGTTCGCGGTCAACTACGACAGCTACAACCTCGATCGCTTCGACTACGCGCGCGGTCCGAATTCGATTTTGTTTGGGCAGGGAAGTTTTGGCGGATCCGCGAACGTCGTGACCAAGCGGGCCCAAACGGGGAAATCTCTCACCGAATTGCGCCTGAGCTACGGCTCGTGGAACAATGAACGGGCGACGGTCGATGTGAACCGGCCGTTCGCCGGTGGCCGGGCTGCGGTCCGTGTGAATGTCGTCCACGTCGACCGCGACGGTTGGCGGGATCGCGAAATGGAGCGCAAGCGCGCCGGACATTTTTCCGCCACCTACCAGCCCTTCAAAAATACCCAGATCAGCATCGAGGCGGAGCGCGGCCAGATTCAGCGGAATACTCCGACGACGTGGATCAATGACAGTCTCTCGGGCTGGGATGGCAGGACGGCATTCTCCGCGCTGACGGCAACTTTGCCAGCCAATGCCGCGGCGATCGGCATCGCCCGCAACGGCTCGACCACCGCGCAATACCTCGTCTACGCGCCGAGCACCGGACTGGGTGGGATCGTCAATTTCGCAAATACGATGCGCTCCACGACCAACGGCTCGAATATACTCGGTGTCCCCGTGGTCGGACCTTCGCTGAATATCGCCGCTCTTCCGTTGTTCGAAACCATCGGGTTGCCGGAAAACCGATTCGCCAACGCCATCGCCGGGTCCGCGTTCAGGCCCCAACCGCGCACTTTCAATACTTCTCCGGATGCCGTGGGCTTCGAGCAAAACTACAAAATCTATTCCGCGTTTTTGAATCAGCAGATCGGCCGGCATTTCTTCTTCGAACTCGCCGGCAATTACAGTTGGGACAAGCGCGCGCGGGAGTATCCGGCGGTCCGCGGACTGGTCGATACCTACCTGGATTTGCAGCGCAATTTGCCGACGGGGGCGCCCAACCCGGAGTTTCTGCAGCCCTACAACGAGTCGCCTTGGACCCGCGCCAACGAGGGCGCCTCGAACTACCATGTCCGCACGGCCTTCGCCGGAGTTTTCAACAACACGCGCTGGGGCGATTTCACTTTCAACGTCTACGGCGGCCAGAGCTGGATTCTGCCCGAAAGCCGTTTCTACAACATGGCGCTGAAGCGCAATGCGGACGCGACGCAGTGGCCGAGCGACACGTTTCGTTACCGTTACTATTGGGACCAAACCAACCGGCCGCTCAACGATCTGAGCGGCACCGTGCCGGTCGTCGATCCCATCACCGGCGTGACTACGCCGACTGCGGTTGGCTGGGTGCTCGACACCACACGCAACACGAACGGCGCCCAAGGTGAACGCACCCTCAAATACGCGCAGTCTGCCGTGAGCGCCAAACTCTGGCAGGGCCGCATCAACCTGCTCGGGGCGATGCGGCGCGACGTCTATTCTGCGTTGCAGAAAAACATGCTCGCTCGGCGTGATTTTCCGGGCGCGTGGGACGGATTCACTCGCTACTATCTGCCGGCGGCTCCTGCCGACTACTTCAAGTTGCAATACGTGCCCAAGAGCACGACGGGAGTCGTCACGGGCCCGCTGCAATCGGCGGATGTGCGTCCACGCGACGCGGCCGGTCTGCCCTTGGCTCAATACGCCGGAGATCGCTTCCGCGATGACAGCAACACTCCGAAGCTGAAGGGAGCGGCGACCACGACGTCGGCCGGTGCCGTGGTGCATCTCACGTCTTGGCTCAGCGTTTTCGGCAATTACTCGGAGTCCTTCAATCCTCCGAACGGCGGCGCGCGGATCACCGGCGAACAGCTCGACGCTCAACGTTCGCGCGGCCGCGACTACGGCGTTCGTTTCAATCTGCTCAACGGACGTTTCTACGCCTCGCTCGGCACCTACGACAGCAAAGAGAGCAATCAGGCGGTGGATACCGGCGGCGGGCTGGGGCAGGCCTTCGGTTTGCCGCAAAGCATCAATCAAATCTTACAGGCCCGCGTGGCCGGCAATCCGGCGACCGGTGCCCAACCGGACAATAGCACGGGCGGCCGGAATATCCGCGGCATGATCAATGTCCCCACCACCTATCTCGACACGCGCGACCGTAAGAACAGTGGTTACGAGGTGGAGGCCGTGGCCAACCTCACTCAATCTTGGCGACTCACCTTCAATGCCGCCGCTCCGCGCGCGGTGCAGACGAACGCATATGCCGGCACTCGCGCCTACCTCGCAAAGAATGATGCTGTGCTGCGCCAGATCGTGAACGACGCAGGAGTGCTAATCGACGCGAACAATTTTGCGACCGTGAACACCGCCATCCCGGTCAACTTTCGTTCACCTGACGCGGACGCCGCCGCCCGCTTCTGGAACGGCCTCTATTCGATGACGCTGAACATGGTCACCGGCGCCCAGAAGATTTCCCGTCTGAACGAATTTCAGGCGAATGTGTTTTCCGACTACACCGTGCGCGAGGGCCGCTTCAAAGGATTTAAGTTTGGTGGCGGACTGAACTATCGCGGCCGGGAAGTGATCGGCTATCGCGGGGCCGATACGATCGTCGATCCTGCCGATCCCACCCGGACCAGGGCGATCCCTGATCCGCAGGTGAGTGCCTACACCCCGTTCTACGCCGATCCCCACTACCTTGTGGTGGGAACGCTGGGGTATCGTTTCAAACTTACGCGCACGCTCTCGGTCATGGTGGATCTCCGCGTCAACAATCTCCTCGACTGGTCGAAGCCGCTCCATTGGGGCACCACGCAACGGCCGCCCGGCGGGGACATCACGACGCCGGCCCGCGTCACCACCCCGACGCTCTACTCGTGGGTGACACCGCGCAGCTACACGCTAAGCACATCAGTAAATTTCTGAGCAACTTTCTCCCATGAAACACCCCCTTACCCGACGTCAGTTTCTCGCCACCGCCGCGTCGCTGCCGATCGCGGCGTCGGTCCCTTTCTCCACTGCGAGTGCCGCATCCGCGCCCGCGTTGGAGCCCATCAAACGCACGGGCGGCCCCTATCTCAAACCCGCGCTCAACATTTACTCGTTTCTCGAAGCGCTGAACGAAAACAAAAAAGACACCGCCAAAGGCATCGACCTCTTTGGCGTCTGCGATTTCTGCGCGCGGCTGAATATCGAGGCGATGGACGTGACGGGATATTTCTTCCCAGAGTATCCGAAGGTCCCGACCGATGCGTTTGTGTCCCGCCTCAAGCGCTATGCTCATGCCCGCGGCGTCGTCATCAACGGCACTGGCATCCGGAATGATTTCTCTGTCGCGGACAAAGCCGTGCGCGCCGCTGGCGTGCAGCTGACGAAGGACTGGATCGAGGCGGCCGCGCGACTCGGCGCGACCGTCATCCGCGTCTTCGCCGGACCACAGAGCCCGATCAAAGACTGGCGCGTCGCGGCCGGTGGCACGAAGCGGGACGACGTTGAAAAATGGATGGCCGATGACCTGCGGGCTTGTGCGGACTACGGGGAGAAATTCGGCGTGATCGTGGGCGTCCAGAACCACGGGGATTTTATCAACACTGGCGCTGAGCACGTCAGCCTCCTCCGGCGCGTCGGTCACCCGTGTTGCGGCGCGCTCGTGGACACCGGGAAATTCATCACCGCCGATCCCTATGCGGATATCGCGCTGATTACGCCCCACGCTGTCGGCTGGCAGATCAAGGAAACCATGGGCAGCGATCTCAAATCGCCGCGTGCCGACTTCAAACGCCTGATGAAAATCATCGCCGCTGGCGGCTACCGGGGATTCGTGCCGATCGAAACCCTCTCGATGGGTCGCAAGGACTACAACCCCGCCGCCGAGGTGGAAATGGTATTGAAGGGTATGCGTGAAGGGATCGCCGCGCTCGCCTAGCCGCGCAAGCAGCCACTAAATGCGGCGCTCGCTGTCACTTTCTCGCTTCCTTCGGGCCACGCTCCTCGGACTTTGCGCGCACTCGATGATCGTGGCGCAGGCCTTGGGTGTGGAATCGACTGGGGCCACTCCGGTGCCGCCGCGCGTCCTCGGGCTCTCGCACGTGGCGGTGAAGGCGACCGACTACGAGGGGTCGGTGGCGTTCTACCGTGATTTCCTCGGATTCGCTGAGCAGGGCCGGCTCTTCGATCTCAAAAACGGCCGGCGCCAGCTGGTGTTTCTCAAGATCAGCGACACGCAATCGATCGAGGTATTCGATGCAGCCAATGTCACGCAGGTGGCCGGTAACCTTTACCAGATCGCCCTACAGATTGAGGACGCCGCCGCAATGCGGCTCCATCTTTTGAAGCACGGTTTCAAGATGCCGCCGAAGGTTCCGCTTGGGCAGATGCTCAACGCGAACTTCATGGTGCGTGATCCCAACGACTACATCATCGAGATGGTGCAATACCTGCCGGAAGGCCGCATGGTTTTGGATCGCGGGAAATTCCTGTCTGCTACGCGCATTTCCGATCGGCTGGTCGCTGCGGGCGTCGCGACCACCAAGCTTCCGGAGACGCTGCGTTTCTATGGAGAGATCTTCGGGTTTCCGCAGGACCCAATGCGTGTGGGGCGCGCCGCGGGCGAGCCGCCCCGGCGCTTTCGGGTGGGCGCGAACGGCGACTATGTGGACGTGCTCGTCGCGCCAAAAGACGAAACGCCGTTCTTCCGGCTTGAGGTGCGCGATCTCGATCAAGCCAGGGCCCAACTGGAACGTTCTCCGTATTTTCCGACCTATGGCCGTCCGGTCGCAATTCGGTCTGGTCCGTTGCTCCCCCGCGCCATCCACCTATGGGACCCCGAAGGTATTCGCGTAGAATTGGTCGAGCCTGAGACGGCCACTCCCTCTGGCTCTCCGAGTCCCTATGCGCCGCCTACCCGCACGCGTTGACGCGCTTTTGTTGCCGCCGATTCGTATGGCGCGAAGCGGAGTCGTGGCCGTTTTGCTTTGGGTCGCCGCCGCGCACGCTGCGCCCTTCGAGGTTCCGCTGCACCTCCGTCCCCACGTCCGCGTGCCGGTGCCCGCGCCCCGAATTTTCGCCGAAGCCGTGCGCCCCGTTCATCCCCGTCTGATCCTCACCACACAGCGCCAAACGGAGATCAATCACCTGCGGGCGAACTCACCGCACGCGCAGGCTTGGTATCGCACCGTCGCTGCTAATGCCGCACTCTACGAGCGAACCGCGCCTATCGCCTACGTGCCGGAAAAGCCCGGCGAACGCGCCCAGGTGATTCCCATGCTCCACCCGGGGCGGGCGCTCATCGACCGCATTTTTACTCTGGGGCTCGTGGCGGTGCTCGACCGCGACGAACCGATGATGTCGCGGCTTCGGCGCGAAGTAATGCATGTCCTCGACGCCTGGCCCGACTGGCAATACGGCCTCGCCCGCTACGAAATCGCGGCGGGCGTGGCGATGGCCTACGACTGGCTTTACGACCGCTGGACGGCGGAGGAACGCGCCCGAATCAGTGCCGCGTTGCGCCGCTTCGCGCTCGAGCCTTTCGCCGCCGAGTTTGCGGGCTTCTCCAAACCGACCGAGCGTAATGCCGGCATCGTGCGCAACAACGTCAACTTCGTGTGCAACGCCGGTGCCTCCGTCGCCGCGCTCGCGGTAATCGACGAGTATCCGGAGCTGGCCGGCGATGTGCTGGCCAAAGCGTTTGCGCTGATCCAAGTGGCGCTCCCTGGATTCGGCGAGGATGGAGCGTGGGAAGAAGGCGTGGGCTATTGGAAGTTTGGCGTGCGCCACCTCGTGCAGTATCTCGCCTGCATGGACAGCGCGGGCGGCACGGACTTTGGGCTCGTCACAACGCGCCGGTTTCCGGGTGTCGCCCGCACCGGCCTCTTCCCGCTCGCCATGACTTCGCCCATCGGGCGGACCTTCAATTTCGCCGACGACGCCGGCGGTAACTTCAGCAGCGCCACGCTCCTGTGGCTCGGTGCGACCTTTGATCTGCCGCTCGCTGTGGCCCATGAGGAGAACGCTCCCGTCGAGCCGGTGCGCGACGCCGCCGTCAGCGGCGCAGGCAGTGAAATCGCACGCGATGTGGTGCAACGGCTTCTTTACTATCGGCCGTCGCCTCCGCGTTCGGTGACGCCTCCGCAGCCGTTGGACCTGATTTACCGCGACGCGGGAGCCGTTACATTGCGCTCCTCGTGGACCGATCCGCAGGCTACCTTTGTTGGCATCAAGGCCGGCAGCGCCGCAGGCAACCGCCACGCCCACCTCGATGCCGGCACGGTGATCATCGACGCACTCGGCGAGCGTTGGCTGACCGAAATCGGCCGCGGTCCCTACGTCACGCGCTACTTCAATCAGGATCGCTATCTTTACTTCCAGGCCCGCACTGAGGGACACAATACGCTGCTCGTCGCTCCGGAAAAAAACCGCGGGGGCAACCAGAAGGTTTCCGGTAAAACGATTATCATCGGTCTGCCCTCTTCAGCTGACGAGGCCGCGGGTCGCATTGATTTGACCGGCGTCTATCCGGCTGCGAGCCGCGTCGTGCGCACCGTCCGGCTGTTCGCGGAACGCCGCCGCGTCGGCCTGAACGACGAAATCGAGTTATCCGAACCCGAAAGTGTGCGATGGCACGCCTACACGGCTGCGCCCATCGTGCTGCCGAGTGCCGACGGCCGCTCGCTCACCCTGAAACATCGGGGTAACAAAGATCCGCGGGCGGGGAAACGCGCCGTGCTCACGATCGTATCACCGGACCCGTCGCAGCGCTTCATCATCGAACCAGCGGCGCCGCTACCCGGATCGGAAGCGATCAATCCTGATGTGCTCGTGGGTCTTTCGCGCCTCGCCATCGTCAGCGGCGCGGCGCGTTCGCACCGCATCGTGGTCGAGTTTACGCCGGTGAGCGACGAGCCGTAGCTCTGCTTACCTCCTGATGCTCTCGCGGTTCGTGGTGGCGGGGCGTCTGGCTATCTCGGGGCGTCGTTGTGCGGCGTGGCCACTAGCGTGCTCGCGGACAGGTTTTGGTGGGATGGCATGTTGTGGTTCTATGCCGGCTCGGCGGTGAACGGGGCGGCGTTGCTGGTGACGACGTGGGGCGCGCGGACGCCCGAGCGGTGAGGTGTGAAAGGCGGAGTGCTTACGACGCCGGCGGCTCCGCGAAGAGTTTCGTGGAGTAGGAGCGCTCGGCGCGGTCGCAGAGGATGGTGACGACCTTGGGAGATTATCAGGGGAATTTTGGCAGGAGGCCGACGCAAACCGGGACTTGCGGGCGACGTGTTTTGGGGCAGCCCTGTTGCCATGACTCGCGAAGAACTGCTCCAGCGTATCTGGATCGACCCCGGCCGTTGCAGCGGCCAGCCGTGCATTCGTGGGCATCGGATTTGGGTTTCGCTGATCCTTGATTTGCTCGCGGCGGGCGAATCGGTGGAGACCATTTTGGAGGACTATCCCGGCATTTCACGGGAGGACGTGCAGGCCTGTATCGCCTATGGTTCGGAGATGGCGCGCGAACGGTTTGTCGAAATTCCGCTCGAGCCGGCTGGCGCGTGAAACTCAAGCTGGATGAGAATCTGGGCGAGCGCGGCCGGCAGGCGCTCTGTGCCGCCGGCCATGATGTTTGCACCGTTGTCGTGCAAAAGCTGGAAGGCGCCACCGATGCGGAGTTGTTGCGCCGCTGCGCGGCGGAGCAGCGTGCGCTGGTGACGCTGGACATGGATTTCGCCAATCCGTTGGTTTATCCGCCCGAGTGCCACGCGGGGGTTGCCTTCTTGCGGCTGCCGCGCGAGCCCAAGCGCGCGCATCTCGATCACGTCATCGCCACGTTGGCGGAGGCGCTCCGCCGGCAATCGCTGCAAGGGGAGCTCTGGATTGTCGAAGCCGGACGCATCCGCATCCACCTACAAGAGGGCTGACCGAATCACGGCGCCGGAGGCTCCGCGAAGAGCTTGGTCGAGTAGTAACGCTCGGCGCGGTCGCAGAGGATGGTGACGACCTTGGCCGTGGGCGGGAGTTCGCTGGCGGTGCGGAGGGCGGCGGTGATGTTGGCGCCGCTCGACGTGCCGACGAGGAGGCCGAATTCGCGGCTCAAGCGACGCGTCATCGCGAGGGCGTCGGCACTGGAGACTTTGACGACGCCGTCGATTTTCGCATCGCGAAGGAGCGGTGGGACGTAGCCGCCGGCGACGCCTTCGATGAAATGGCAGCAGGGCATTTCGCCAGAGAGCATAGCGGCCTCCGCGGGTTCCATCGCGAGGACGCGGGTGGCGGCGCGCGCGGCTTGGAGGGCGCGACCGCAACCGGTAAGGGTGCCGCCGGTGCCGTAGCCGGAGACGAAAGCGTCGGCGGGTCCGCCGAGCTGCGCGAGGATTTCGGGGCCGGTGGCGAGTTCGTGATCAAGCGCGTTGAGCGGATTCTCGAATTGGCGCGGGAGAAAGATGCGCGGGTCTTGGGCGGCGAGCTCAAGGGTGAGCTCGATGCCGGTGGCGTAGCCGCGGTTCGCGGCGAAGAGCTGCACCTCGCCACCGAGTTGGCGGATGAGATGGCGGCGTTCTACGCTCGCTGATTCGCTCATGAGAATTTTGACGCGATAGCCTTTGGCGGCACCGACCATGGCGAGGGAGATGCCAGTATTGCCGCTCGTGCATTCGAGGATGATCGAGTCGGGGCGAAGGAGACCGCGCTCCTCGGCGTCCTCGATGATGGCGAGGGCCAGGCGGTCTTTGATGGAGCCGCTGGGGTTGAGGAACTCGGCCTTGGCGTAGAGAGTGCGGCCGGTTTCGGGAAAATGCAGCAGCAGGAGCGGCGTGCGGCCGATGAGGGCGAGGACGGGCGGGCGGGGGCGGGGACTGGTTGGGTGCACGGATTGGGGAGAGGGGTGTCTTCTAGCCGACGCTGTGGTTAAGCGCAAACTGGACTCTCGGAATACTTCAGGCCGCCGGGCGCCGTGTGCCGGATTCAGCATCGTCCGATGGCGGTTTATAGAAGCACCGAGGTTTGGGTTGGTGGAGCGTCCAATTTTTGGGATAGGAAGGAGGCGAGAAGGGTGCGTTCGCAGGGGCCGCTTGCGTCGCGTGGGACAGATTGCACGATGAGGAGCGATGAACATACGCAGTTTTGGTCGCACGGGACGCAGCGTTGGTGAAGTTGGCTTGGGCACCTGGCAGCTCGGGGCGGGGTGGGGCGATGTGAGTGAGGAGGCGGCGTTGGCGACGTTGCGCGCGGCGTGGAAGGCGGGGACGACACTCTTCGACACGGCGGATGTATATGGGATGGGGCGGGCGGAGACGCTGATCGGGAAATTTTTTACGGAAACGCCGGCGGCACGCGGGAAAATTTACATCGCCACGAAGCTCGGGCGGTTTTCGCCCCCGGGCTGGCCAGAGAATTTCTCGCGCGATGGGATTCGCACGCACACCGAGGCGTCGTTGCGACGCCTGGGCGTCGAGGCGCTTGATCTCACGCAGTTGCACTGTGTGCCCTTCGCGGTGCTGAAGCAGGGCGAAGTGTTCGAGCATCTGCGCGAGCTGAAACGCGAGGGAAAGATTCGAGATTTCGGCGTGAGCGTGGAGTCGATGGAAGAGGCGGATTTTTGCGTGCGCACGGCAGGGGTGGCGGCGTTGCAGATCATTTTTTCGATTTTCCGGCAGAAACCGATTCACACGCTGTTTGCCGAGGCGAAGGCACGGCAAGTGGCGCTGCTGGTGCGGTTGCCGCTCGCGAGCGGATTGCTCGGCGGAAAGATGACCCAGGGCATGACGTTTCCCGCGAATGATCATCGAAATTTCAACTGCGACGGACAGCAGTTCAACGTGGGCGAGACGTTTGCGGGATTGCCGTTCGAAAAAGGTGTGGAGCTCGCGGCTGCGCTGAAGACGTTCGTGCCGGCGGGAATGAGCATGAGCGAGCTGGCGTTGCGGTGGTGTCTCGATTTCGACGCGGTCAGCGTGATCATCCCGGGTGCGCGGAACCAGGAGCAGGCACGGGCCAATGCCCGGGCTTCTTCCCTTACGCCACTCGGATCTGCGCTACATGCGCGGCTGGCGGAGTTTTACGCACGCGAGGTGGCGGCGCATATTCGCGGGCCGTATTGAGGTGTTGCGGTGCCATCATGGTGCCACGCTGGTCGGGGCCTTTCGTTGACACCTTTTCGCCGGCCGCACGTCTTGGCAGCTTCTTTTCCATGAGTCTGCGCCTCCTCCCGCTCTCCACGATCCTTTGCTGCTGCGTAACGCCCCTGCTCGCCCAGCGCGGCGACCGCGGCGGCGAGGTGCAGGCTCCGCCGCCGGCGCATATCAAGATTCCGCCCGCGCCGATTTTGACGGCGGAACAGGCGCTGCAGACGTTTACGGTGCCGAAGGGTTTTCGCGTCGAGCTCGTAGCGGCGGACCCGCTCGTGGGTGACCCGATTGCGATGCAGTTCGCGCCGGATGGAAAACTCTGGGTAGTGGAGATGCGCGGCTACATGAACGACGTCGATGGGAAGGGCGAAGATCAGCCGCTCGGCATGATCGCGGTGCTTGAAGATACGGACGGCGATGGCCGCATGGACAAACGCACGGTGTTTGCGCAGGGGCTTGTGATGCCGCGCGCGTTGTCGCTTATCGACGACGGCGTTTTGGTCGCGGAGCCGCCGCGCCTGTGGTTCATGCGCGACACGGACGGCGACGGTAGGGCGGACGCGAAGACAGAGATTGCGCAGGATTACGCCAAGCAGACGAATCCGGAGCACGACTCGAACGGTCTCGGGTGGATGATGGACAATTGGATCTACTCGGCGAACCACACGGTGCGGTTTCGTTACGAAGGCGCGGGGAAGTTTACGCGCGGCGGCACGATCACGCGTGGTCAATGGGGCATCACGCAGGACGACGTGGGACGCATCTTCTACAACAGCAACAGTGATCCCCTGCGCATCGACGCGATCCCGTCAGCGTATATGAAGCGCAATCCGGATTTCTCCGCGACGGGCACAAACGTGAAAGTGACGCCGGCGCGCCTGCCGACGTTTCCCGGCCGCGTGACGACCGGAATCAATCGCGGCTACAAAACTCTCGATCAGGCCGGGAAAATGACGTCGGTAACTGCGGCGTGTGGTCCGGTGATTTATCGCGGCGGGTTGTTTCCGGCGGAATTTCGCGGCGATGCCTTTATTGCGGAGCCGTCAGGCAATCTGATCAAGCGAATCAAGCTCACGGAGAAGGACGGGGCCGTCACGGGGACCAACGCCTACGAGGGGAGCGAGTTTCTCACGTCGGCGGACGAGCGGTTCCGGCCGGTGAATCTGTTCAACGGGCCGGACGGGGCGCTCTACGTTGTCGATTTTTATCGCGGTATTTTGCAGCACCGCACCTACGTCACGAGTTACCTGCGCAAGCAGATCGAGGAGCGCAAACTCGCCGACGGCATCGGGCTCGGCCGGATCTGGCGCATTGTGCCGGACGGGGCCCCGAAGGCGAATTTCAAGTCCGGCCTCGCCGGCGCGACGACCGCGCAGCTCGTGGAAAAACTCGGCGATCTGAGCGGGTGGGTGCGCGACACCGCGCAGCGCCTGCTCGTCGAAAAACGCGATCCAGCTGCCGTGGTGAGTTTGAGGACGATGGCGATGACGGCGGCGAATCCGTTGGCGCGCGTGCATGCGCTCTGGACGTTGGAGGGAGTGGGTGGGCTCGACAGAGCGACGGTGCTGGCCGCGCTGGCGGCACAAGATGCGCGGGTGTGTGCAGCGGCGATTCGTGTGGCGGAGAAATTGCTCAAACCGACATTGGACGCGGAGATTGTCGCGAAGTTGGTATCGCTCGCAGTGCGGCCTGAACTGGCGGTGCGCCTGCAACTGGCGTTATCCTTGGGCGAGGCGAAGACGCCCGCGGCGGATGCGGCGCTGCGGGCGCTGCTCATCGCGGCGGGCGAGCAGCCGTATCTCGTCGATGCGGTGGTGAGCGGGCTGGCGAGGCGTGAGGCGGAGTTTGTGGAGGCTATCGTGCGCGAGGCGAAAGCCGGCGGCGTGGCGGTAAAAAATGCGGTGATCGCCGCGACGGTCGGCGCGTTGAGGGCGAATGATACCGCGCGGCTCGGTCGCGTGCTGGCGGTGGCGGCCGACTCGACGGCACCCGCGTGGGCCCGCACGGCAGTGCTCGACGGAGTGGACCGGGCGATGCCGCGGCTGTTTGATGGCAAGGCGGTCCCGGCGATGCTGTCGGCGGAACCGAAACCGCTGGTGGCGCTTGCGGCCCAAGGTGGCAGCCCCGAGTCCGAGCGTGCGACCAAGCTCCTCGCGTCGCTAGGCTGGCCGGGCAAGTCCGGCATGGCGGCGGTCGCGGAGGTGAAGCTCGCCCCGGCGGACCAAGTGCGTTTCGACAAGGGCAAGGCGCAATTCGCGGCGTTGTGTGCGGCGTGCCATCAACCCGAAGGGCAAGGGCTCGCGGGGCTCGCGCCGTCGCTGGTGTATTCGCGCTGGGTGCTCGCGGACGAGCGCATCCTTGCGAGCATCGTGCTCCACGGTAAAGCCAGCGATAATCTAGTGATGCCGACCCTGAAGGCTGCGCTCGACGACGAGGCGATCGCGAATGTGCTGACGTTTGTCCGCAATTCGTGGGGTCATGCCGCCGGGGTCGTGACAACGGAGACGATCGCGCGCGTGCGGGTGACGTCGGCGACTCGTGAGGAGCCGTGGAACGACGCGGATTTGGCCGAGCTCTCGCAAACGATGGGTGGCGCACGGCGCAACCGGGGTGCCCGGGGAGGCCTGGGAGCAACTGGTGCGCCTGGGGGGCCGGTTCCCAAGGCTCCGTGAGCGATTTTTTCTGAAGACAACAACGCGCCTGACGAACGTCGGCGCGTTTTTTTGTGGGCGGAAAACGGGGCGGGCTACTCGGGCAACGGTTTGCCCTTGGTCTCCGGAGCGAGCCAGATCACGACCATGCCAACGAGATAGACCAACGTGATGATCGCGCCGGCCTTCGCGTAGCTGCCGTCGAACATCCCCATCAGTGCCGACATTTGCAGAGCACCGGCGGCCGCGAGGATCCGACCGGCATTGTAAGAAAGGCCCTGACCGGTCGCGCGCACCCGGGTGGGAAACAGCTCGGGGAGATAGAGCGGGAAAAATCCATAGAAGGATGCCGTCAGCGCGCCGACGACAAACACCATGGTGAGGAAGGCCGGTCCGTAACTGTGGAAACCGCGGAACAAGATGGCGCAGGTGACGAGCGATCCGAGGCAGAGCAGAAAGAACATTGTGCGGCGTCGGACAAAACCACCGATCCAAGCGCCGGCCAAACAACCGACGACGGCGCCGATGCCGGATGCCAAGCCGGTCCAGCCCTTGGCCGAGGGGTCGGCGGCGCCGGCCATTTTGTCGGCCCAGAGCGGGAGCCATTGTACGGAGCCCCACGTACCGATGAGTGCGACGGAGGTCAGCGCGGTCGCGATCAAGGTGGTGCGCCACAACTGCGGACCGAAAATTTCCTGCAGGGGGCGGATCTTGGTCGGGCTGGCTTTGACGGCGGCTTGCCA
Source organism: Opitutaceae bacterium (assembly GCA_005799525.1). Lineage (GTDB taxonomy): Bacteria > Verrucomicrobiota > Verrucomicrobiia > Opitutales > Opitutaceae > GAS368. Next base: position 24,469 of record SYGN01000219.1, read on the forward strand.
TTTTTCCGACTCGGGCACGAAGAGACGGAAACCAAACGTCAACAGTGCGGGGGCCGCCCCGATCAGGGCGACCCAGCGCCATGAGTCGATGGTGACTTTGAAGAAGATCGCGAAGACCGCGATGAGCGCGAAGCCGACATTGGCGGCGGCGCCGATAATGCCGGCCATGAGCGGACGGTGTTTCTCCGGCCAGACTTCCATGACCAGGGCGATGCCGAGCGACCACTCGCCGCCCATACCGAGGGCGGCGATAAACCGCACGACGCAGAGGTGCCAAGGCTCTTGCGCAAAATAGATCAATCCGGTGAACAAAGAGTAGACGAGGATACTCGCCGCCATGGCGCGCACGCGGCCGATTCTGTCGCCGAGCCAGCCGAAGACCACGCCGCCGCCGGCGGCACCAATGAGAAACGCCGCCGTCGCGTAGCCCATCCATTGGGCCACGAAGGCGTCGCTCAAAGCCAAGCCTTGGGCTTGCTGCATCTGCATCAAGGCGGGGCGCGCGATCAACGGGAAGAGGCCCATTTCCATACCGTCGAACATCCAGCCGAGGAAGGCGGCGATGAGGACGGCGGCGAGGCGCTTTTTGTCAGACGGAGTAATGGCAGTGTCGGGGTTGGGGAGCGTCATGGGGAGGAGGGCGTAAGAAGGACGAGCGCGTGGTTGTTTGTCGAGCGGGCGAAGAGAAAAACCGCAGATTTTTCTGGGGGAGGGATGCCGGCTGCAGAAGGCGTCAGAGCGCCTCAAGCTTCACGGTGGCCGGTTGCGCGTAGCCGTTCCAGTAGGCGTCGAGGTGGACGCGATCGGGCTCGCCGTCGGCGACGATGAAACGGAAGCGGGCGACATAGGGTGTGCCGGGTTCAATTTTGAATTCACCGAGAATCTGGGGGACGAAGCTGAAGTAGGGCATATTCGGGTGTAAACGCACGGGCTGAGGGGAGCGGAAATTGTCGGGGTGGCCGAGGGTGGCCGTGCCGGCAAACGCGCCCTCCTTCAGCGGGCCGCCAACGAAGCACCAGCGGGCGCGGGAATTGTTGCCCTTGATTCTGTCGGTAATGCCCTCGGAGGTGAGGTAGCGGGCGGCGTCGCCGGGACCGTTCCATGCGCCGGCAGCGCGGAAGCCAAAACCGCCGTAATGATGCTCCGGAAGAATGAGCGGATCGGCGGTGGCGCAGGTCTGCGTGGTGACGAGGTCGAACATGCGCACCGGGCGCGAGGCGCCGCCGACATCGTAGACGGTGACCTGCCACGTTTCGTTGAGCGCCGTGACGGGCGTCGGGGCGGAAAGATCGACCATCTTCAGGCGCGCGGTGAATCCGCCGTGCACCGGGCCGTTCCACGTGCGGTCGAGAGCGACTAATTCTTCGGCGCCGGTTTTCCCCTGCATGTTCCAGAAGTCAGGCGAACGGCCCTGGAAACTCGTCTTTGTCCAAGGCGTCCAGATACCGTGATGGTGGGGGTGATTCGACGGATAGTCGTCGGTGACGACGTGGCCGAAGGGAGAGAAGACCGGGTGGATATAACCGGCGCGAACGATCTCGGGCTTGATGTCGGCGCGGGGCACGACGTCACGTGCCAAGCGGTAATAGAGGACGGGCTGGCCGGCGACGCTGAGCTTGAGGTCGCCGCGATCGGGCGCGACGACGACGCCCTCGCGGGGTCCGCTCGCTCCCGCGGCGAGAGTGAATGTGAGAGACTCGCGAGCCTTCTGCGACGGAACGATGAAGCGCATGAAGCCATCGGGATCCGTTTGCAGGGCGAGGGAGCGCCCGCTGACGTTGCGGAGGACGGGGGACTTCGGCGCGTCGGCCGGGAGTTTGAACGCGATGACCTGGCCCGCGCGGTCGACGTCCGATGGAGCGAGAATCAGGCGGAAGTTTTTCGCGGCAACCGGCCACACGAACGTGGTGAGACTGAGCGCGGCGACGAGGAGGCGGGATAAGGGGCGCATAAAAAGGGAAAGCGAGCCGAGAAAGTCACACGGAATCGCGGCGAGCAAGCTCGGGCGCCAAACCCGCGCGCGGCAACGATATCGCGGCAACGTGATCGCCCGCGACCACGCGATCCCCCGGCTGATCGTGCCGGCGTCGCGTGATCCTGAGCTCTTTCCGAGAGACCTCATCAGAAGCGGGACGATCGGCTCCAGGTGCGTTCTGGGACTCGGACCGGAAAAAGTCGGCGGATGGTTGGAAACGGGCGATGGAGCGGAATGAGAAGCGGAACAAATCGGGTTTTATGAATCGAATTAAAAATCAATTAATCGTCACTCATGGCGATATAAGTTTATTTAAAGTTATAAATCGCCTTTTATGACGAATAATAATTTATTAATTAATCGCCATAAAAGACGAATAGTATTGAAATTAATGAACACATCGTCATATTAGATGGGTGATGAGAATTGGGAAAGAAACCACCGATGAGGCCGTTTTGGGTGAACTTGGCCGGCGGCTGGCGCAGGTGCGATTGGGTAAGAATCTGACGCAGGCTCAGCTTGCGGCGAAGGCGGGGGTGTCGAAACGCACGGTCGAGCGGCTGGAAGTGGGGGGAGTGGCGCCACAGTTGTCGGGGTTTCTGAGGATCTGTCGGGGGCTGGATTTGCTGGAGCGCTTCGAGCTCCTCTTGCCCGAACCGGTGCCGAGCCCGATGGCGCAGCTCAAACTCGGCGGCAAGCAACGGCGCCGGGCTTCGTCGGTGGCGCGCGCGCCGATGCCAACCGCAGCCACCTACCCTGAACTCGGCGTCGGCGCCGGCAGTGGTCGCGTCGCGGAGGATGCGCCCACGGCGTGGCGGTGGGGGGATGAGCCCTGAGCACGCTCGCCGAAGTGAAGTTGTGGGGCCGGACCATCGGGGCGGTGTCGCTGCAGGCTGGAAACGCGTATGCGGCGTTTGAATACGATCCGGCGTTTGTGCAGAGCGGCATCCACGTTGCGCCGCTGATGATGCCGCTCCGGGAAGGGGTGCACGTATTTCCCGAACTGCCACGCGCGACGTTTCACGGCTTGCCGGGGATGCTGGCGGATTCATTGCCCGATCGATTTGGCAATGCGCTGATTGATGCCTGGCTCGCGACGCAAGGCCGCACGCCGGGGAGCTTCAACGCCGTGGAGCGTCTGGGCTACACGGGGACGCGCGGGATGGGTGCGTTGGAATTTTTGCCCCCGATCGGGCCGCGGCCACAACGGGCCACGGGAGTGGCGATTGATGCGCTCGTGCGGCTGGCGGCGGAGGTGCTCGATGAACGGACGGAGTTGAAATCGCCGTTGGTGGATGCAGACCGGGCGGCGGCGCTGGGGGATCTATTGCGGGTCGGCACCTCGGCGGGCGGGGCGCAGGCGAAGGCGGTGATTGCCTGGAACCGGGTGACGAACGAAGTGCGCTCGGGGCCGATTGAGGCGGGATCGGGGTTCGACGATTGGTTGCTAAAATTTGACGGCGTATCGGGAAACAAGGACAAGGAGAGGGCAGACCCGAAAGGCGACGGCGTGATCGAGTATGCGTATTCGCTGATGGCGCGGGCCGCAGGGATCACGATGAGCGAGTGCCGGCTCTTGGAGGAAAACGGGCGGCGGCATTTCATGACGCGGCGCTTTGATCGACTTGATGGCGGGGCGAAGTTGCACCTGCAGTCGCTCGGGGCGATGGCGCATTTTGATTTCAACCACGCCGGGGCGCAGGCTTACGAGCAGGCACTGCTGGTGATCCGCCGGCTCGGGCTGCCGATGGCGGCGACGGAGGAGCAATTTCGCCGCATGGCTTTCAATATCGTGGCGCGCAACCAGGACGACC
>SYGN01000220.1 GCA_005799525.1 Opitutaceae bacterium
ACGATCGCATCGTCCACGACGAAGCCGACCGAGAGCGTGAGAGCGAGCAGCGAGATGTTGTCGATGCTGAAGCCGAAGAAATACATCACGCCGAACGTGCCGATGATCGAGATGGGCATCGCGATGCTAGGGATGATGGTCGCCGCCGCCGAGCGCAGGAAGAGGAAGATCACGAGCACGACCAAAATGATGGCGAGAACGAGGGTGAACTTCACGTCGTGCACGGAGTCGCGGATCGCGAGCGATTTGTCGCTGAAGATTTCGAGGCTCACCGTCGCCGGCAGTTGCGCGCGGAACGCGGGGAGCAGCGCCTTGATACCATCGACGACCTTGATGGTGTTGGTGCCCGGCTGGCGCTGAATGGAGAGCGTGATGGTGCGCTTCGGGTTGAGGCCAGTAGAGAAATCGGGGTCTTCGACACCGTCCTCGTTGTAACGCATGTTGAACCAGCTGTAAGATTTTTCGTTTTCGATGCCGTCGGTGACGTTGGCGACATCGGCGAGGCGGACGGCGGCGCCGTTGCGGTAGCTGACGATCACCTTGCGAAAACCGTCGGCGCTCTTGAGCTGGCCGGTAGCGATGAGGGTGGTGGCCTTGTGCGCGCCGTCGAGCGTGCCAGCGGGGAGGTTGACGTTATTGGTGTCGAGGGCGGTGCGGACCTCGTCGATACCGATGCCGCGGGCGGCGAGCGCACGCGGGTCGAGGCGGACGCGCACGGCGTACTTCTGAGCGCCGAAGACGTTGACCTGAGAAACGCCATCCACGGTGGAGATACGTTGAGCGAGGATGGTCTCGGCGTATTCGTTGACCTCGGGCAGGGACAGGGTGGACGAAGACAGTGCGAGGAGCAGCACGGAGTCTTCCGCGGGATTGGATTTCCGAAACGACGGCGGGTTCGGCATGTCGCGCGGCAGGCGGCGTTGCACCGCGGAGATCGCGGACTGCACGTCCTGCGCCGCGCCGTCGATGCCGCGGTCGAGGTTGAACTGCAGCGTGATTTGCGTACTACCGAGGGAGCTGGTCGACGTCATCGAGTCGATGCCGGCGATGCTGGAGAGTTGTTGCTCCAGCGGAGTGGCGACGGACGCGGCCATCGTCTCCGGGCTCGCGCCGGGTAGACTGGCGGAGATCGAAATTGTGGGAAAATCGACGTTGGGCAGCTCACTGACGGGCAGTCTTTCGTAAGCCATCCAGCCGAAGAGTGTAACCGCGGCGGTGATGAGCGTGGTCATCACCGGACGCCGAATGAAGTGTTCGGGAATGTTCATGATGCCTTTTTCTCCTGATCCTTCTTTTTGCTTTTGCCGTCGCTGCCCTTGCCCTCACCACCCTTGCCGCCGCGGCCAGCGCCGCTCGTCGCGCCGGGGGTCTTAATGTCGACGGTTTTGCCGGGAATGACGCGGAGTTGGCCGTCGACCACGACCATCTCGCCTTCGGTCAGACCTTTGCCGATCACGGCATCGTTGTCAGAGAAACGCTCGATGACGACGGGGCGGAGTTCGGCGGTTTTGTCGGCCTTGATGACGTAAACATACTGGCCGGTCTGCGACGTTTGGATCGCGCTACTTGTGACGGTGAGCGCCTCGGGTGAGTCGAGCGTAACGGTCACTTTGGCGAATTGGGCGGGCCACAAGCGTTGGGCGGAATTAGGGAAGGTGCCTTTCAGTTTCAAGGTGCCGGTCGAGGCATCGACCGTGTTATCCATGAACGTGAGTTCGCCCTGCTCGGGGCGTTCGTCGAGGCCAGGAGGCACGACATTGACGCGGAGGGTGCCGGTGGCGCGGTAGCGGGTGAGTGAGGCGAGGTATTGTTGCGGCACGCCAAAGGTCACGTAGATGGGGTTGAGCTGGTTGATGGTGACGAGCAGTCCCCCGGCCTCGTTTACCCGGACAAGATCGCCCTCGTGGATGGTCATATTGCCGGTGCGGCCGGTGAGCGGGGCGCGGATCGAGCAGAATTCGAGTTGGAGCTTGGCGGTGGAAAGGCGGGATTCGTTGGAAAGCAGCTCGGCCTCCAAGGCGCGGGCGGTGTCGGAGATTTTTTCGAACTGTTCCTTCGAGACCATCTGATCGGTCGTGAGTAAACGATACCGCGCAACCTGCGTGCGCGCGGTCTCGAGCTGCAGGCGAGATTTTTGGAGGTCGGCCTCGGCTGATTGGAGAGCGTTCCTGAATGGCCGCGGATCAATTTCAAATAGGAGGTCGCCTTGGGTAACATTTTGCCCTTCCATGATTGCAATCCTTATCAGCGTGCCGGTGACTTGGGACCGGATGGCGGTCGTGCGAATGGGTTCGACGGCACCGATTGCCTCGATCACGAGGGGCACGATTTTCCTCTGCACTTGTCCAGCGTAGACCGGAGCTGCCCCACCGCCGCCGCGTTTGCCGCCGCCGGCGCCAGGTGCGGGGGATTTTTCACCGCAGCCGGTGAATAGTCCGGTGCAGATCAGCGCAATGAGGACGGAGCCGGGAACGCGCGGGAGGCGGAATGGTATCATCGGGAGGGAGATCGTTGGGTGTAACGGCGATTGCAGACCCAGCAGGGTAATGGCAGGAGGGTGAGAGCGGGAATCGTCAATTGTCAAAGGTGTCGAGTAGGACGGGCCAAATGGGGAAAGAGTGCGATCCTCGCTGCACGCGCAAAATCGGAGTTCCGGCAGGCCGCAAGCGAGTGCGGACAGCCTCCCTTCATACCCGAAACTTCTCCTTGCTAGGGAGAGGCGTGCGGATTTCCCTCCTCGCCTCTGTATCCATGAAAGTCCTCGTCGCCGATAAGATCTCACCCAAAGGAGTCGCCTACCTGCGTCAGCAGCCGGGCATTGAAGTCATTGAGGCTTACGGCTCGTCTCCGGAGAAGATTGTGGAACTCGTCAAGGACGTCCATGCGATCGCGGTGCGCTCGGAAACGAAGATCACCGCAGCAGTTTTTGCCGCCGCGCCTTTGCTCAAGGTCGTTGGCCGTGCCGGCGTCGGCGTGGACAACGTCGATGTCGAGGCCGCCACCGAGCGTGGCGTGATCGTGATGAACACCCCGTCGGGCAATACCATCGCGACGGCCGAGTTGACGTTTACGCACATCCTTTGTGGCGCGCGTCCCGTGCCTCAAGCTGCGGCTTCGATGAAGGCCGGCCAATGGGACCGGAAGAATTTTTCCGGCATCGAACTTTTCAAGAAAACTCTTGGCGTGATCGGTCTCGGTCGCATCGGGGCGGAAGTGGCAAAACGCGCGCAGGCGTTCGGGATGAAGGTCCTCGCCTACGACCCCTATCTAGCCCCGAGCCGCGCTAAGGCCATGCAGGTCGAGGGCGTCACGCTTGATGAACTCCTCGCCCAGTCCGACTATATCACGGTGCACATGCCGATGACGGACGACACGCACCACATGATCGACGAAGCGGCGTTCGCGAAGTGCAAGCAAGGCCTCCGAATCTTCAACTGTGCCCGCGGCGGAATTATTAAGGAAACTGCCCTGATCGCCGCCCTCAAGTCCGGCAAAATTGCTGCGGCCGGTCTTGACGTTTTCGAAGAAGAGCCGCTCGCGAAGGACAGCGAACTCCGCACGCTCCCCAACGTCGTTCTCACGCCTCATCTCGGTGCTTCGACGTCCGAAGCGCAGGAAGCGGTGGGCATCGAAGTCGCCGAGCAGATCGCCGACGTGCTCAATGGAGGCGTCATCCGCAATGCCGTCAACATGCCATCGATGGACGCCAATGCCGTCAAAGTTCTGGGACCTTCCATCGATCTCGGCGCTAAACTCGGCACCCTCGTGCAGCAGATCGCTCCGCCACAGATCGCGACGCTGCGGATCACGTATTGGGGCAAGATCGTCGAACTCCACGTCAACGCGGTCACCCGCGCCATCCAGCGCGGCTTTTTGCGGCGTATCAGCGGCGACTCGGTCAATTTCGTGAACGCCCCGGTAGCGCTCGAGCGTCTCGGGGTGCGGGCCGAGATCGTGAAATCGACGGACGACTCGGGTTACTCGGAGCTCATTCGCGTCGAGGCGATCACGCCCGATAACCTGACCTTCTCCGCCTCGGGCACGTTCATTGGAAAGAGCAACCAGCCGCGCATCGTCAGCATCAACGGTCGCGAAGTCGAAGTCGCGGCCGACGGCAAGCTCCTCGTCCTCGAGAATCTCGACCAGCCCGGCATGGTCGGAACCATCGGCACAATCCTCGGCCAGGACCAAGTGAACATCGCCGACATGTCGCTCTCGCGCCTCACGCCCGGCGGCACCGCCTACATGGTCGTGCGTGTCGACACCGAGCCGAGCGAGTCGGCGCGCGCCGTCATCAAGGGCCACGCGGCGATCAAGCTGGCGAAGTTCGTGCAGCTATGAGGAACGGTCCAAAAGTTCGGAGCCTGCTGGCAGGCGAACCGGTGCCGCCTACCCTCGCGCGCAAGCGCGCTCCTACCCTCGGCGCATGATCGTCGCGCTCCTCATTGCCGCTGTCAGCGGGTATCTGTTGGGCGCATTGCCCTTCGGCTACCTCGTCGCGCGCGCGAAGGGCGTGAATATCTTTGAGGTCGGCAGCAAGAATCCCGGCGCGACCAATGTTCGCCGGGTGCTCGGGCACTGGCCGGGGAATCTGGTGCTGTTCCTCGATGCGACGAAGGGGGCGTTGGCGGTGGGCCTGTTTCCGCTGCTCCACGTCGTGGGGACGCACTATGGCCTCTTCGATGCCGACGGGCTGTTGGCGCTCAAGATCACCGGCCTCGTCGCGGCGATTGTCGGCCATAGCTTCTCTTGCTTCACCGGTTTTAAGGGCGGCAAGAGTGTCGCCACCGCCGCCGGCGGGTTTCTCGTCTTGTTTCCCCTCGGCATGGGCATCGGCTTCGTAATCTTCGGTCTGACGCTCGCGCTTTCCCGCTACGTTTCCTTGGCTTCGATGCTCGCGGCCGCCTCGTTGCCGTTCGCTGCTTTCGCCTTCAAACAACCGTCACCGGTCATCTCGATGTCGGCGATGGTCGCTGCATTTGTAATCTATCGTCACCGCGCCAATCTCGCGCGCATCCGGGCCGGCACCGAAAGTAAAGTCGGCCAAGAGCAAACCGACGCATCGCACTCATGAGCGCACCAGCACCGACTACGATCAACATCGGCCTCTGCGGCTTCGGCACCGTGGGGCAGGGCGTTTGGAAACACCTCTCGGCGAATCGCGCCGAACTTGAGTCGCGCCTCGGCGTGAAGCTCAACCTCGCCCGCGCCGCGGTCCGTGACCTCGGCAAAGCCCGCGCGGTCAAAGTCCCGGCGTCCAAGCTCACCGCGGACCCGCTCGCCATCGCCAACGATCCCGCGATCCACGTGGTGTGCGAACTCATGGGCGGCACCACGCTCGCGCGCCAAGTCACCCTCGCCGCGCTTCGCCGGGGAAAAATTGTCGTCTCCGCCAACAAGGCGCTGATCTGCGAATACGGGGCGGAAATCTTCGCGACCGCTCGCGAGCACGGCGGCCACTTTTTCTTCGAAGCGTCCGTCGCCGGCGGTATCCCGATTATCAAAGCTCTTCGCGAAGGCTTGGTCGCAAATCGTTTTCCGCGAATCTACGGCATACTGAACGGCACGTGTAACTACATCCTCACGCAGATGGAGGATCGCGACGCGCCTTACGCCAGCGTGCTTGCCGATGCGAAACGCCTCGGTTACGCTGAAGCCGACGAGGCCTTGGACGTCGACGGGTGGGACACCGCCCACAAGGCCAGCGTCCTCGTTTGGCTCGCGCACGGCGTCTGGGTAAAGACCGACCAGATGATCGTCGAGGGCATCTCGCGCATCACGCCGGCCGATTTTAAGAATGCGTCCACACTCGGCTTCGGGATCAAGCTTCTCGCGATTATCACGCGCGACTTCACGAAGAACGAACTCTGCGTGCGCGTCCATCCGACCCTGCTCCCCGAGGGCAACGTCATCGCCAACGTCAGCGGGGTGTTCAACGCGATCTCGGTCACGGGCGACGTCGTCGGCACCACGCTCTACAGCGGACGTGGCGCCGGCCAAGACGCCACGGCCAGTGCCGTCATCAGCGATATCGCCGACGCCGTGGCGCTGATCAAACACGGCAAGGGCGCGCACTTTATTGGCGAAGGAGTCCCGGCGCCGCGTCAAGAGAAGCGGCTCGCGCCGCCGGAGCATATCCGTTCGCGCTACTATGTCCGGCTCACCGTCAAAGATCAGCCCGGCGTGCTCGCGCGCGTCGCCTCCGTGATGGCCAAGCACCACGTCAGCATTGCGAGCGTTATCCAAAATCCTGCGGAGACTCCCCGCGCCGCCTCGCTCGTACTTACGACTCACCAGAGCAACGAGAAGGCGATGCGCACGACGCTCAAACAATTGGGCGCACTCGCCAGCGTGCTCGACGAACCCGTGTTGCTCCGCATCGGCGATTTTAGTGACTAAAGGACGAAAAGTTGAGAGCTGAGAGTCGCGAACTCCGCACGCCCACCCTCCACCCGCCAAAGATCGCTTTTCCGATTCCGAGTCTCTCCACCCTCAACGCTCAGCTCTCAACCCTCTGCAATGGCCAGAATTGTTCAAAAATACGGCGGCACCTCGGTCGGTGACGTCGACCGCATCAAGAACGTCGCGAACCGCATCAAGGCCTTTCGCGACGAGGGGAACGAGCTCGTGGTCGTCGTCTCAGCCCGCTCCGGCGTGACCAACGAGCTCATCGCGCGCGCCAAATTGATTCATCCGAATCCGCCCGAGCGGGAGATGGACCAACTGCTCTCCATCGGTGAACAGGAGACGATCGCGCTGACGGCGATGGCGCTCGAGGCGATTGGGGTCGATGCGGTCAGCTACACAGGCGCGCAGGCTGGAATTTTCACCGACAAGGTGCACACCAAAGCGAAGATCAAAATGATCGACGCCGGCCCGATCGAGAAAGATCTCAGCGCCGGGAAAGTCATTATCGTCGCTGGCTTTCAGGGTATCAATGATGACGGCCACATCACGACCCTCGGTCGCGGAGGTTCCGACCTTACGGCGATCGCCCTCGCCGCCGCCATCAAGGCCGACAAATGCGAGATCTACACCGACGTGGATGGCGTTTATACGGCCGATCCGCGGGTCGTGAAGGATGCGCACAAGCTCAACGAAATCAGCTACGACGAAATGCTCGAACTGGCGTCCCTCGGCTCCAAAGTCATGCAAACTCGCTCGGTCGAGTTCGCGTCGAAATACAACGTCGTTTTTGAAGTCCGCTCCTCTTTCAACAACAACCCAGGAACCATCGTGAAACAAGAAGTTGCCTACATGGAAAAGGTCGTCGTCCGCGGCGTCGCCGTCGACAAGGACCAAGCGAAAGTCGTCGTCAGTGACATCGCCGACAAACCCGGCACCGCCGCGAAAGTTTTCTGCGCCCTCGCCGAGGCGAATATCAACGTCGACATGATCGTGCAAACCGTCGGCCGCGATGGCGTGGCGAATCTCACGTTCACCGTGCCGCAGACCGAGATCGGCAAAGTCGAGAAAACGCTCGCGCCCGTCTTCAAGGAAATCGGCGGCAGCGTGACGCTCGACGATCAGATCGCGAAGCTCTCCGTCGTCGGCGTCGGGATGCGCACGCACAGCGGCGTGGCGTCGACCCTTTTTACGGCGCTCGCCGGTGCCGGCATTAACCTTGAACTCATCAGCACCTCGGAGATCAAAATTTCCGTCGTGATCGCGAAGGACAAGGCGGACGAGGCCGCGCGAGTCGCGCACAAGGCCTTTGAGTTGGATAAACCCTGAGGGTCGGGATGGTTCTCCGCGCCGTCCTGCCGTAAAACTCGGACACCTCGGAGAGGCGTCCCCACCCGACCAAGCAACGCGCATGAAATTCATTTCCACCCGCGGTCAAACGCCCTCGCTCGGCTTCTCTGATGCTGTTGCCACCGGGCTCGCGCCGGACGGCGGTCTCTTCCTGCCGGAGACGCTGCCTGACTTTTCCGGCCGGCTCGCCGCGTTTGAAAAATTATCCTATGCGAAACTCTGCTTCGAGTTCACGCGGATGTTCGCGACGGATATTCCGGCTGAAACCCTTCGGACGATCGTCGACGCGAGCTACACGACGTTCGCCGATCCCGCGATCGCGCCGCTGAAGCCGCTCGGAAAAAACCTCTACGTCCTCGAACTCTTTCACGGACCGACGCTCGCGTTCAAAGATTTCGCGCTCCAACTCCTCGGCAATCTCTACGCGCACCAGTGCGTGGTGCGCCGCGAGACGATAAACGTGCTCGGCGCCACCTCCGGCGACACCGGCGCCGCGGCGATCCACGGACTCCTCGGCAAGCCCGGCACCGCGATTTTTATCCTCTATCCCGACGGCCGCGTCTCGCCGCTCCAAGAGCGCCAGATGGCCTGCACGGGTGCGGCCAACGTGTTTGCGATCGCGGTCGACGGTTCGTTCGACGACGCGCAGGCGTCGCTCAAGGAAATTTTTGGCGTCCAAGCCTTCCGCACGCGCCATCGCCTGTCGGCGGTCAATTCCATCAACCTCGCGCGCGTGCTCGCGCAGTGCGTCTACTACCTCTACGCGTGGCTGCGCCTCCCGGCGGCGGAGCGGGGCAACGTCGAGTTCGTGGTGCCGACGGGCAATTTTGGCAACGTGCTCGCCGGTTGGCTGCTCCAGCAAATGGGCGTGCCCATTCGTAGTTTCAAAGTCGCGACGAATCAGAACGATATCCTCTACCGCCTTTTCACGACCGGCGAGTATCGCGTGGGCGACGTTTTGCCGAGCCTCGCGCCTTCGATGGACATTCAGGTCGCGTCGAACTTCGAACGTTTCATTTACCTCAACGTTGGCCGCGACGCGGCGCGGGTACGCGAGGTGATGCAGACGTTTAAGACGACGGGCGCCTACATGTTTCCGGATTTCAACCGCGCGACGTTCAGTGCCTCGCGCACAAGCGATGTGGAGATCGCGAGCCTCATCACGCGCGTCTACCGCGAGCATGGCTACATCGTCGATCCGCACACGGCGTGTGGGTTTAAGGAGTTGAATCCCGACCGCGTGAGCATCGTGCTTTCGACGGCGAGTCCGGCTAAATTTCCCGATACAATCCGCGCCGCCATTGGTCTCGAGCCGACGCACCCGAGCTTGGAGGTGTTGAAGTCTAAGCCGATCGTGAAGCACTTGCTCGCGTCGACACCTGCCGCGATCCGCGCCTACATTGATCGCCACGCGGTTTGACGCGGGAGTGCGGGTGTCTCACCGGCTTGATCGCAAATGTGGGCGAGACGCCCGCGCTCCCTGAGAGTTGCAGATTGCCGCGCGAACGAATCGCCACCCCCCCCCATTTTGTCCGTATGAACGCCCACGGCATTCAGGCCTTTTACGACGGTTTCTTTGCCGTATTGGCGGCGACCGAGATCCCTGGGGTGATTTTAGGTGGCCAGGCCATGCTGCGTGCGGTACCGACTCGCTGAAACGACGAAAGCCACCGACTCGTTTGTCCGGTCGAATAGTTTCCGACTTTTTGTGGAATGACTCGCGACGACTCGCGACGAAGGCACGCTGCCGGTCCATTGTGCTGCGGTCGGTGCTCCCGTGGCCGAGCCTTGGGCCGGGGTCGGTTGGAGTTCTCACGTTGAATTTCCAGTCGCGGCAGGGCCCCGCCCGCCCATCGATATTCTGGCGCGTCGACCGAGGATCGACCGGGAGGCGTTGCCCCGCGAGGGTGTCGCTCCCCTGTTCATATTGGTCGAGACGAAAAAACGCGGCGCGATGCCAAGGACTGGGGCCAGGTGGCCACGCTCGGTCATTTTCTACTGGATGCCGGCGATGCGCGCGGACAGCTGCCTCTGCAGGATGCGGAGGAGTTGATGGAGCGCCTGGTGGAGGTCCACCCTGACGCGGCGTTGATCGTGCAGCGTCTGGCACTGCGGCTCGCGGAAGCACATTCCGACCAACTCGGTACGGCACTCGAAACGGAGCGCCGATTCTGGCGTTTTTTCGAAGCCGGCAGATTGGCGGTCTCCGCTTAAGCGCGGCGTACTCCGAAAAGCTCCCTTGCCAGTGCCAGACCTCGTCCCAAGTCTTTACGTTCTCATGGCCACCGCCGTTAAAATCTACGATACCACCCTGCGTGATGGCACCCAGGGCGAGGGCATTAGCTTTTCCGTCACCGACAAGCTACTCATTGCCCAAAAACTCGACGCGTTCGGGGTGGATTATATTGAAGGCGGTTTCCCCGGCTCTAATCCGCGCGACATCACGTTTTTTCAAGAGGCGAAAAATCTCAAGCTGAAGCACGCCCGGTTGGCGGCTTTTGGCTCCACGCGTCGCGCCGGGGCCAAGGCCGCCGAGGATACCCAGCTGCGCACGCTACTCGAGAGCGGCATGCCGGTCATGACCATCGTCGGAAAAACGTGGACGTTGCACGTGACGGAGATTCTTCGGACGACGCTCGAGGAGAATCTCGCTATGATTGAGGACTCGGCGCGTTACCTCGTCGCCCAGGGCCGTGAAGTGATCTACGATGCCGAGCATTTTTTCGACGGCTACAAATCCGATCCCGACTACGCCCTCCGTACCCTCGCCGCCGCGCTGCGGGGTGGTGCGAGCAATTTAACGTTGTGCGATACCAACGGCGGGACGCTCGTGGACGAGTTCAAGGATATCGTCGGCCGGGCCGTCAAAGAATTCGGCGCCGAAAAAGTGGGCGTGCACTGCCATAACGACGGTGGCCTCGGGGTCGCTCTCACGCTGGCGGGAGTCGGTGCAGGCGCGACGCTCGTGCAGGGCACGATGAATGGTTACGGTGAGCGCGTCGGTAATGCCAATATGGCGACCGTGCTGCCGAATCTATTTCTGAAGATGGACCGCACGGCGCGGTGCGCGGCGAACCTCACCCAGCTGCGTGATCTGTCGCTGTTCTTCGATGAACTGGCGAATTTGCGCCCGGACCCGAAGGCACCTTTCGTCGGACAGTCGGCCTTTGCGCACAAGGGTGGGCTGCACGCCAACGCCGCCCAAAAAGTTGCGCGCAGTTATGAGCACATCGATCCGGCGCTCGTCGGCAATCGTACGCGCGTGTTGGTGTCCGACATGGCCGGCCGGAGTAGCCTAGCCTTGAAGGCGAAAGAACTCGGCCTCGAACTCGACGAGAAGCGCCCGGAAATGAAGGGCCTGATCAAGGAGCTGAAGGAGCGGGAATTTCGCGGCTACGAATACGAGGCGGCCGACGGGTCGTTTCGTCTGCTCATGGAAAAACATCTCGGCCAGCGACGGGCCTTCTTTGAAGTGGAAAGCTACCGGGTGATGGTGGAGCGCCACGGCGCGGACCTTTGGTCAGAAGCCACGGTGAAGCTCAAAGTAGCCGGTGAATCGATCCACACGGTGGCAGAAGACACGGGCCCGATCGGTGCCTTGGACAAGGCACTGCGCCTCGCGCTGGAGAAGACGTTTCCGCAAATTCGATCAGTCGCCCTGCGCGACTACAAAGTTCGTATTTTGGAAAACACCGGCAACACGAGCGCGCGTACGCGCGTGTTGATTGAAAGCGGTGACGGTGCGCAGATCTGGGGCACGGTGGGAGTGAGCGACAATATTATCGACGCGAGCTGGGAAGCGTTGCGTGAGTCGGTGGAGTTTAAGCTTTCGCAAACGTAACGGATCGGGAGGGGTTTTCTTTCCAGGCCCGAAACGATCGACGCGAGCGTAATTTATCTTGGATGCACCGGGTCTTGCGCCGGGGATTTTGACTACTCGGCGTTGTTGCGAGCGACGTGTTCGCGGAGGGGAGTGTGGATTGCGCGGCCGGCATCTCCGTGAAGAATACCCCCACCGCGTACCTCGCGCGCACGACAATGCCGCCCACGAGCTCGTTGCTGTGTCGGGTGGAATGACCGCGCGGCGCGCGCCGCAAAAGTCCTGCTAAAAAAGCCTTGCCGTCGACGACGCGAGCCGAGAACTTTCGCGCTTTGTGTCGGGTAGGATACTCAATTGGCCAACGAGGGGAGACTGTAAATCTCCTGGCTGACGCCTTCCTCGGTTCGAATCCGAGTCCTACCACCAATTTTCAACTCCCTCCGGCCAAGGCGGCGAGTTCCCTCGTCTGCGGGGCCCGCCCGCCGAGAGGGCGCCCCAGTAATGCGCGTGACCCCAACGTTGCCGAGCGTGCTCGATTTCAATTTCGTTTTTCAGCACCAACGCTTTCTTCAAAGGTCTCTCGGCTCTATGAAAATGAATCTTCTCTTCACGTTCCTGACATCCTCGGCGTTTCTAGCGGGCTTCCGCCTCACCAGGCGGACGCGATCGGCATATCTCGCGGCCCTCGGAATCGTCGCAACGACGGTCGCGCAGCCCTTGGCCGTCACGACCATCGCGGGTCAGACCGGGGCCCGCGGGAGTGGGGATGGCCCGGGTGTTACGGCGCGATTCTTCGGGCCGAGTGGCCTCTCGGCGGATGGAGTCGGTGGCGTTTACGTCGCTGATTCGCTCAACAATACGGTTCGACGCATCACCGCGTCGGGCGTGGTGACGACGATTGCAGGGGGCGAGATTAACGAAATCACCGCTCTGCCGACGCGGGGTTATGCTGATGGCACTGGCCGCAGCGCTTTGTTTTCAACCGGATTTGCCATCACCTCGAGTGCGACTGGACCGCTGATTGCGGCCAACTACGGGGCGTTGACGATGGCGCCGGATTCTCAGGGCAATCTTTATGTCGCCGATACGCTGAATCACGTGATCCGCAAAATCTCGAGCGCTGGCGCGGTGACCACGTTAGCAGGTAGTCCCGGAACCTCGGGTAGTGTGAATGGGGTGGGAGGGAACGCCCAGTTTTCGTCGCCGTATGGGGTTGCGGTGGACAGTGCGGGCAACGTCTACGTCGCGGATGCGGGCAACAACACCCTCCGCAAGATTACGCCGGGCGGCAGCGTGAGCACGTTCGCGGGCCGCGACGGCTCCAATGCGGGTAACCTCGATGGCAACGGTGCTGACGCGCGCTTCAACAGCCCGAGTGGGGTGACGATAGATGGTGTGGGCAATGTCTACGTCGCCGACACTAACAACCACACGATCCGCAAAATCTCCTCCGCTGGGACCGTCACGACCTTGGCTGGCGCGGCGGGTAGCAAAGGAAGTTCCGACGGGATTGGGCTCAAGGCGCGCTTCAACGGTCCGACCGGAATAGCGGTCGACAGCGCGGGCACGGTTTTTGTAGCCGACACCGTTAACGGCACGATCCGTCGGATTACGGCGGCCGGTGTCGTGAGCACGATCGCGGGACTCGCGGGCTCGTCGGGCGCGGTGGACGGCACGGGCAACGCCGTCCGTTTTACGACGCCCTACGGTTTGGCGATCGATAGCGCCGGGAATATTTTTATCGCCGACAGCGGCAATAACACCGTTCGCAAGGGTGTCGTCAGCTCGGCTGGGACCGTCACCATTCAGACGCAGCCGAAGACCCAGTTTGTCAATCTGACCACTCCGGTGCTTTTCACAGTCGAGGCGTCGAGCACGACTGCGCCAACGTATCAGTGGCGGAAGAACAATGTAAACGTGATGGGAGCCACCGCCGCGACTTATGCAATCGCAGCAGCGCAGAACTCCGATGAAGCGAATTACACGGTCGTCGTGACAAGTGGCTCTGTTTCGGTGACCAGTAGTGCGGCCGTCCTGCAGGTTTATCCTGCGTCGGTCTTCATTCCTCCGATAATCATTATTGCGCAACCGTTGGCGCAGTCGATCAGAGCCGGTGAGAGTGCGACGTTCATCGCGGAAGTCGTTGGCTCGGCAACACCGTCGTTCCAGTGGCAGAAGAACGAGGTGAATATCGGCGGCGCGACGAGGAGCACCTATTCGATCGCATCCGCAACTGGCGCGGATGCCGGCACCTACCGCGTCGTCGTCAGCGCGGGTGGGGACATTCAAAACTCCCTCTCCGTTGCGCTCAGCGTAACCGGAGTGATCACGCCACCGCCAATAACACCGCCGATAACACCGCCAGTGACACCGCCAACACCTCCATTCACGGCGTTCGGCCGCATCATCAATCTCTCGATTTTGACGTCGCTCGCAGCGGGTGGCGAAAATTTCACGATGGGCTATGTCGTGGGTGGCAATGGCACCAGCGGCGTGAAGCCGCTCGTGATCCGAGCGGCCGGGCCATCGCTCGGCGCTTTGGGCGTGGGCGGCACGTTGGACGATCCGAAATTGGAGCTGTTCGCCAGTGACATCAAGACAGGGGAGAACGATAATTGGGGTGGCTCACCGCAACTGACTGCGGGGATCGCGGCGGTGGGCGCGTTTGCTTATGTGAGCCCAACGTCGAAGGACGCAGCGACGAGCGCGAGCATCACGACGCGAGACAACTCGGTCGTCGTATCGGCGGCGAATGGTGGTGCCGGGACTGTCATTGCAGAAATTTACGATGCGACGGCGTCATCGGCGTTTGCCGCGGCAACACCCCGCTTGATCAACGTCTCGGTGCGCAAGCATCTCGGCACAGGACTCACAGTCGGTTTTGTGTTGGGTGGGACGGTGGCGACAAAAGTTTTGATCCGGGCCGTGGGTCCGACGCTCGGCGGCTTCGGGGTTCCGGGCGTGGTCGCCGATCCTCAGCTGACGCTCTTCAATGACGCGTCGGTGAAAATCGGCGGGAACAACGATTGGGCTGGCACGGCGGAGCTGATGGCGGCCTTTGGGGCGGTGGGCGCATTTGCGCTGCCGGCGGCGGCGAAGGATGCGGCGTTGCTCGTGACATTGCCGCCCGGAAACTACACGGTGCAGGCGTCTGGCACGACGGGCACCACCGGCGTGGCGCTCGTGGAGGTTTACGAAGTGCGGTGATGTACAGGTTCTTCGGATATGCGGCTCGCGTTAGCGACGTTCGAGCAGGCCGCGCGGTAAACGCGCCGATCGGCGGCGGGTGAAGCTACCGGTCGCCTCGCTTGGGACCTAAAGCATGCCGGCGGCGCGGAAGCTAAAATAGCCCAGGCCGAGGGGATCAGCGGAAGCTCGTCCGATGATCACATGGTCGATCAACTCGATGTCCACCGCACGCGCGGCCTCGCGAAGCTGGCGGGTCACTTGCATGTCAGCGGCGCTGGGGGCGGGATCACCACTGGGGTGATTGTGCACGCAGGCGATAGCGCACGCGCCTTCACGAATGGCCGCGCGAAAGACTTCCCGTGGGTGGGCGAGGGAGGAGGTGGCACTGCCGGAGCTGATCTCGACACGTTTAATGAGCCGGTTTTTCCGGTTGAGGCAGAGCACCCAGAATTTCTCCACCTCTAGGCTGATCGTGAACGGCCTGACGCAGCCCGCAATCAGCTCGGAGCGATTCAGGAGCGGGTTGTCGCCCAGCTGCTGAGTGACGACGCGGACCGCGACTTCCATGACGGTGATCAATTGGAGCGCTTTGACGTGACCGATGCCCTTGAGCTTGCGGAAGTCTTTTTCCTTCCAGTTGGCCAAGCCGGCGAGTGAACCAGACTCGGCCAAGAGACGGGAAGCGAGCGTTAGGACGTCCTGTCCGCGGGTACCACTGCGGAGGAGCATGGCGAGCAGTTCGGTGTCGTTGAGCGCACCGACGCCGTGTTTTTCGAGGCGTTCCTGCGGGCGTTCACCGACGGCGGTTTCGCGAAGACGATTGGGGACGGGGTATGCAACGGGGTCGGTCACGGCTTTGGGTTTGGACAGATTTCGCTTCGCTGCCAATCTTTGCCTGTATGAATCCTTTCCGTGTCGTCGTCTGGGGCGAAAACATTCATGAGCAGCAGGACGCTGCGGTCGCGGCGATCTACCCGCGGGGGATGCACGCGGCCATCGCCGAGGGCATCCACGAATTCTTGCCGGAGGCTGAGGTCAGCACTGCCACGCTGCAGGAGCCGGAGCACGGTCTCTCGGCCCAACGACTCGCAACGACGGATGTGCTGACGTGGTGGGGACATCGCGGGCATGCGGATGTGAGCGACGAAGTCGTTGAACGCGTGCAGCGGCGCGTGTTGGAAGGCATGTGGCTGATCGTGCTGCACTCGGCTCACTACTCGAAAATTTTCAAACGACTGATGGGCACGACGTGTTCGTTGACCTGGCGTGTGGCCGGCGAGCGCGAGCGGCTGTGGGTCTGCAATCCGGGGCATCCGATTGCGCAAGGGATCGATCGGTATTTCGAACTGCCCCGGGAGGAAACCTATGGCGAACCGTTTGCCGTGCCGACGCCGGACGAGCAGGTGTTCAACTCTTGGTTTGAGGGCGGCGAAGTATTTCGTAGCGGCTGTTGCTGGCACCGGGGGAACGGAAAAATCTTCTATTTCCAGCCCGGCCATGAAATTTATCCGACCTATTTTGATCGCAGTATCCGCCGCGTGATTGCCAACGCGGTCGGGTGGGCGCGTCCGCAAGGAGCGTGGACCGATTCCTGCCTGAACGCGAAGATCGCGCCCGAACGCGGGCGGCGTCGCGAGGCCTGACTCAATAGTGCTTCACGTAGCCGTTGCGACGAAGTCGCTCGAGCCAGCGTTCTTGGCCGCTGCGGGACATCTGCGTGACGAGAATGCGCTCGATCTGGTCGCGCACTTCATCGATCGGCTGAATCCCAGAAAATTTGCGGTCCTCGGCGAACAACAGAAAACAACCCTCGGGCAGGAGAACAGCTTGAGAGGACTCGCCTTTTTTGAGGGCAAAGGCCGGGTCGCTGAACTCTTTCTTGAAGTCAGAACGTTTCATCCAGCCCCAGTCGCCGCCCTTCGATTTGCGGGCATCTTTGCTGTATTCCTTGGCCAAGTCCTCGAAGCTCGTGCCGGCCTTGAGCTTGGTGAGGATTTCGCCGGCTGCCACGGTGAGCTGGGCGTCGGTCTCACCGTCGTTGCGGGTGAGTTGGATCAGACGAAGGTGAACTTCGTCTTCGCGGTAAAAACGGTCTTTGTTTTCGTTGTAGAAAGTCTCGATCTTGACCGGGCTGACGGAGCCTTGGGATTTCCGCTGCTGACCCTGCATGTAGCGATAAATGATTTCTTCTTCCTGTTCGCGGCGGAATTCCCGGAGGGTCGTTCCGCGGGAGCGGAGGTAGGCGAGAAACTTGGACCGGTCGTTGTCAAATTGCTCGCTCTCCATCCGGGCGATCTCGGCATCGACGATGGCTGCCGGGATCTGTTTTTTCTCATCTTTGCGGAATTCTTTGATGATCAGGACGCGGTCGATCAGGTCTTGGATGACACTGTCTTGGAGGGCCTCAATCTTGGCGTTGTATTCTTGTTCGTTACGGATGGTTTCGCGTTGGAGACCGGGGAGGAGCGGGGTGATTTCGCGACTGACGTCGGCGACGGTGATGATCTTGTCCTCGGCCACGGCGACGATGCCATTGGCGTAACGCAGATTGAGGTTATCCCCGGCGGCGGGGACGGACGGTTGCGCGCAAAACCCCGTGGCGGCGAGCGTGGCGTAAGAGGCTAGACAGAAACTGCGGCGGAGCATCATGGAATCGGCAGATTGTTCAGAAACGTGATAATTTCCCGTAAACGTAGTAGTGGCTTGGGGGCGGTCAATCTTGGAAACCGGGTGCCCACTTGCACCCAATCGCCGCGGCGTCCGCTGTTGCGCAGGCATTTCAGCCGGCTCGACTCGGTTTCGACGGAGACGATGCCCATTTGTTCCGCCCGAACGCGGATTTCGGTGACGAGGAGGAGCGCTTTGACCTCTTCGCCGAATTTGCCGAAGCGGTCGCGGAGGTCGGACTCGATCTGCTTGAGGGCGGGCGACGCGTCGGCAAGGGCGAGTTTCCGGTAGAAATCGATGCGTAGGCGGGTCTCGGCGATATAGGAAGACGGGATGCGAGCCTGTATTCTGTCTACCTCGACGGCTCCGCCCGCCACGTGCTCAGCGTCACGGATCGCGGTGTAGCTATCGGAGTGACGCCCGCGGTCAGCGGTGGCGGCGTCACGAGCGAGGCTTTCACCAACGAAGACGAAATCGATTTTGACGTTCGCTCGGATGGTGGCGGCGGTTTTGTCGCCTTTCAGACGGGCGACGGACTGACGCAGGAGCTGGCAGTAGAGTTCGAATCCGATGCCAACAATGTGACCGCTTTGCTCGGCGCCGAGAAGATTGCCGGCACCGCGAAGTTCGAGGTCGCGCATCGCAATGCGGAAGCCGGCGCCGAGTTGGGTGTGCTGGCGCATCGCGGTGAGGCGTTGGCGGGCAACTTCAAGGAGCCGAGTGTGGCGGTGGAGTAAAAGGTAGGCGTAAGCTTGGTGTTTGAAGCGCCCGACGCGGCCACGGAGTTGGTAGAGTTGCGAGAGACCGAAGCGGTCGGCCCCTTCGATGATGATCGTATTGCAGTTGGGAATATCCAGACCGCTCTCGATGATCGTCGTGCAGACGAGGACTTGGTAGCGGCCGGCGACAAACTCGGTCATGACCCGTTCCAGCTCGTGGGCGTCCATTTGGCCGTGGCCAGTGCCGACGGTGAGATCGGGCACGAGCTCGCGGAGGCGGGCGGCGACGAGCTCGATGGTCTGGACCCGATTGTGCAGATAAAAAACTTGGCCGCCGCGGCGGATCTCGTGGTGTACGGCATCGACCACGAGTTTTTCTTCGTAGGTTTTGACGATGGTTTGAATCGGGTGGCGGTTCGTCGGGCCGGTCTCAATCACGCTGAGGTCGCGCGCTCCGGTGAGTGCCATGTAGAGTGTGCGCGGAATGGGCGTAGCGCTCATCGAGAGTACGTCGACCGTGGCGCGCATAGCTTTGAAGGCTTCCTTGTGTTTCACGCCGAAACGCTGCTCTTCGTCGATCACGACGAGGCCGAGCTCGCGGAATTTCACGTCTTTCTGGAGAACGCGGTGCGTGCCGATGAGGATGTCCACTTGCCCGGCGGCGACGGCGTCGAGGATTTTCTTCTGCTCGGCGCGCGTGCGAAAACGGCTGACCATCTCGACGGCAATCGGGTAGCTGGCCATCCGTTCGCGAAACGTGTTGAGATGCTGCTGTGCGAGAACGGTCGTCGGCACGAGCACGGCGACCTGCCGCCCGCCTTGCACGGACTTGAAGGCAGCACGTATGGCGACTTCAGTTTTGCCGAAACCGACATCGCCACAGATGAGTCGGTCCATCGGCCGCGTGCGCTCCATGTCGGCCTTCGTCTCGCTGATGGCCTTGAGCTGGTCACGGGTTTCGGTAAACGGAAACGAGGCCTCGAATTCCTTCTGCCACGTGGTGTCTTCGCCGAACGCGTGGCCCGGCTGCGCCTCCCGTGCGGCGTGGATGTGGAGCAGTTCGGCGGCGAGGTCAATCGTCGCGCGTTCGGCGGCCTGGCGGGCTTTTTCCCAGCGCCCTGAGCCGATGCGGCCCAGTTGCGGGCGGGCTTTGCTCAGACCGACGTAACGGCTGACGAGATGCGATTCTTGCAGGGGCACGTGCAGCGTCACGTGTTCATCGAACTCGAGTGAAATGACTTCACGGATACCTTGCGCGGTGTCGAGTTTCGTGAGGCCGCGGTAGAGTGCGATGCCGTGCTGGAGGTGGACGACGAAATCGCCTTCGACCAACTCGGAAAAATCCAACAGCTGGTCAATTTGCGCGCGTTGGGCGGTGGCGCGCGGGTTGAGCGCCGGACGGCGCTGGCGCTGGCGGCCGAAGATCTCGGTCTCGGTGACGACGACGAGACCGATCACGGTGGTCGCCGGTTTTTCCGACGGGAGGCGGAGGCGGGCGCTGGCGCGAAACGTAATGCGAAAACCTTCGTTGAGTGTGCCGCGGAGGAAGCGGGGTTTGATGAGTTTCAGCACACTGTCCTCGGCGAGGATTTCCTGCGTGCGTTGTTCCTCGCCCTCCTTGGAGACGACGAACACCACGCCGTAGCCGGCCTTGCGCCATGTGGCGACTTGCACGAGGAACGAGCGCCGCGCGTCCTCCTCGACGTGCAGGCGCTCCTGCGCGACGAGCGCGCCCTCGGGATAGCTGCGGTGGTGCGCGAGGCTCTCGGTATCCCATGTAGTCTCAAGGGAGTCGGCGTCAAAGAGCGCGCTGGCTTCGTCGAGGTCGCACACGCCAAAGGCTGCGGCGCATTTTTCGAGAAGCGGCGTGAGGCCGTCGAATCCCTCACGGGCGAATGTGCTGAACTCTTCCTCGAGCGCGGCCGGTTCGATGAAGACCAGGTGCGTGCTCGTCGTGAGATAATCGGCGAGGCCGGTTTTCGACGAGCCGAGTTTTATGCGCGGCGATGCGGATAACGTGATGCTCTCGGCGCTCGCGCCGGAGCGTTGGGTGACGGGGTCGAACTCCCGGATCGCCTCCAGTTCGTCGCCGAAGAAGTCGAGGCGGTAGGGCTGGTTGGCTGTGACGGGATAGAGGTCGATAATGCCGCCGCGGATCGCGTAGTGGCCGGGCGCCTCGCACACGGCCTCGGAATCGTAATCGAGTTTCTCGAGCTGTGCGAGGAGGCCTTGAAACGGTTGATGCTGTCCACGGGTGAGCGTGAGTTCGCAGGTGGCGAATTCCTCGAGGGCGGGGACGGGCTGCAACAGCGCGGCGGGCGTCGTCACGACGACCACGGTGTCGGGTGTCGTGGTCATGCCGCGCACCGCGCGCAAGCGCGAGAGCACGGTGAGGCGGTCACTCGAAGCGGCGAAGGCTTCGCGCATGTCGCCGTTGTCGGTCATCGACTCGGGGAAAACGAGCGTGCGGTGCGCCCGAGAATCGCCAGAAGCTGCGTGGAAAAACGCGAGGTCCTCGGCGACGTGCTCAGCGGTTTTCAGGTCCTCGGCGATCACGAGCCACACGGGCGCGGGCTGGACGCGGGCCAGCTCGGCGATGACGGCGCCCCGGGCGGGTGGGCAGATGCCGGTGAGCTTGGTGCGCGTGAGGGTCGAGAAAGACATGAATCAAAATTCAGAATCGAGGAAACCAGAAACGGCAAATCGCGGTTCGTGGTTTCGAGCCGACGTCAAAAAGATTTCGACGGTCCGAGCGTTGCTAGCGCCGCGCGTGCCGCGGATTCTTCGGCGAGTTTCTTCGACGTGCCCCGGCCGGTGCCGACGCGGCGGTCGAAGAGGAAGACCGCGACTTCGTATTCGGGGGCGTGGTCCTCGCCTGCGATACCCACGACGTCATAGGAGAGGGCGGTGTTGCCGTGCAGAGGTTGGACGAGTTCTTGCAGGCGTCCCTTGGGGTTGTCGTCCGCTTCCGTGGTCAGCAGGCGGGCCAACAGATCGCCGTAGAGGGCCATGACGATGCGGCGCGTGGTGGGCAGGTCGCTGTCGAGGTAAAGCGCACCAACGATGGCCTCAAACGCGTCGCCGAGCAGCGAGGGGCGGTTGCGCCCGCCGTATTTCTCCTCGCTCTTTCCGAGAAACAGGCACGCGTCGGCACCGATCTCCTTCGTCAGCCCCGCGAGAAACGCCTCGTTGACCAAGAGCGCGCGCCGTTTGCTCAAAACTCCTTCCCGTTCCTGCGGGAAAACATGAAACAGCGCGTCAGCGAGCAAAATTTGCAGGACAGCATCGCCCAGAAATTCCAAGCGTTGATTGTTGTCCGCATCGGGGATTTCCGCGGCGAGAGACGTGTGCGTGAGGGCGGACCGGAGCAGCGTCGGGTCGCGAAATGTGTAGCCGATGCGCGCCTGGAGTTGGTCAAGGGCGGAGTGCATTTCAGACCAATGGTCGCAGGCCCGGACTCCCCGCCACGACACGTGGGTGGTCGCGGCCAGCAAGGCCACCCCATCGGGTTACTTTGGTCGATGACAATGGTCGCAGGTTCATGAGCTGGCGCTGGTGTAGCGGCGCAGGCCGCGATTGAACACGAAGATGGCGGCGGCGAACCAGACGAGGGCCGAGCCGAAGAGCCACGCCGAGAGTGTGAGGTCGAAGCCCTGAACGAGGAGGCTGGCGGGCACGTTGGTGACCATGACGACCGGGAGCAGCCAGACGAACAGTATCTGCGTGGCGATGCCGGTGAACGCGGCGCGGGGCAGGCGCGAAAATTCCGTCAGCGTGAAATAGCTGCCCTCGATGCCCTGCGCGCTGGTGAGCCAGAAAGCCAGCGAGATGGAAAGCACGAGAATGCTGTAATGAATGACGACGCCGCACAGCACCATGAGCGCATAGAGCGCGATCTGGACGGCACTCGGGTCGAGCCCGAGTTGGCGCGCGGCGTAGATGACCACGGCGGCAGCGACGAGGGAGTTGAGCAGGCTGTCGGGATCGAGTTTGCGGGTCGTCGCCATGAACATGACGTTGCCCGGCTGCGCGAGGTAGAAGTCAAAGTTACCCGAGCGGATATTGCGCCCCATTTCGAAAATACTGCTCCAGAAAAAGCCCATCAGAAACCGCTGGATCAGCATGGAGGTGCCCACGAGGAGTACCATCTGATACTTGGTCCAACCGGCGATCGCGTGGGTGTGCTCATAGATGATGGTGATCGTGAGAATATTGACCGACATCCAGAAAAGCTCCACGAGCGACCACACAAAAAAATCGCCACGAAACATCAGCGTGCGCGTGATCGAGTAACGTGCGGAGGCGGCCCAGATTTTGGCGTAGTGCAGCATGATGGTGTCAGCCGCCGACGGCGGTGTGACGACGCAGGCCGCGCGACCAGAGAACCTGGTTGACCAAGAGCAGGGCGATCACCCACGCGACCTGAATGCCGTAGCCTTGGAAGATCAGGGTCGGGTCGGTGAGGCGGCCGGTGAAAATCGCGGCGGGGAAATACATTTGATAGTAAAACGGCAGGCAGCGCGCGATCGCGTAGGCCCACTCCGGGAGAAGGTCCAAGGGAAACATCTGTCCGCCCAATAACGTTTCGAGCGCCATCGAGAGGATCACGAAGCCCTGGATTTCGAGGAACCAGAACGAGAGTAGGCCGAAGCAGTAGGCGATGCTGAACTGGATGACCGCCGACATCGCCATCGCCGGCAGTCCGAACAGCAGGACGCGGCAGTCGTGCGGGAACGCGAGATACTCCCTCAGCACAGGCAAGGCGAACAACAGGGGGACGATCACCACGAGGCCGCTCACCAACCGCGCGGCGACGAAGATGCTGAAGCGATACGCGAAGTAGTTGATCGGCTTCAGGAGGAACTGGTTGATGAGCCCGTTGCGGATTTCCTCGCTGATCTGGTAGTCCTCGTTGAAGGCGCTTATAAAGAACTGCAGAATCAGGAGCGTAATGAAGTAAGTGATGGTTTGTGCGAGGGAGAATCCGCCGATACCGCCGGAGCCGCCTAGGGACGCCGCGCTCCAGAGGATGACCACGGCAGCGAGGTGGAACAGGGAAAAAAAGCCGCGCACCGCGAAGTTGAACCGGTAAACAATATTGCTCTGCAGGCCAGTGAGGAAGACCTGACGGTATTTGTTGAAGATGGCGAACATGGCGGGAAAAATGAGTGAGCGGCGAAAAGTGATTCGGGAATGACGCAAAAGTGAGCGCGCGAGGCTCGCGGCCCGCTCCTCACAGCTCGTTACTTTGACATGAGCCCGAACCGCTCAATGACTTCCTTGCCGAGGCTGCGGTAGGCTGTGGACCCGGCGCCGTTGGGGTCGTAGGCGAAGATGGGCTGGCCGAAGCTCGGGGCCTCGCTAAGGCGGATGGTGCGCGGAATGACCGAGTTGAAAATCTTGTCGGGCAGGTGCTGTTTGACCTCGTCGACAACCTGTTTCGCAAGATTGATGCGGGAATCAAACATCGTCATAACGACGCCGCCGAGGTTGAGGTGCTCGTTGACGTGGGCATCTTTAAGCCTCTCGACGTTGCGCAGGATTTGACCGAGGCCCTCGAGGGCGAGGTATTCGCACTGGAGCGTGATGATGAGTTGATCGGCGGCGGCGAGGCTGTTCATCGAAAGCATCCCGAGCGCGGGCGGGCAGTCGATGATGATGGCGCGGTAACCGTTGGATTTGCGGAGCGGCTCGAGCACCCCGCGGAGCTTCATGAGGTAGTTTTCAGTCTGCGCCAGTTCAATTTCGGCGGCGGCGAGGTCTTCCTCGCTGGGGATCAAGGCGAGGTGCTCGTAGGCAGTTGGCGTAATCATCTCGAAGATGGAACTTTCGCCGCGGAGGGGACCGTAGAGACTCTTGCCCGCCTGCTTCTCAACGCCGACAGCACTCGTGGCGTTGGCCTGTGGGTCGAGATCGATCAGGAGCGTGTGGATTTTTTTCTCGGCCAAAGCAGCGGCGAGATTGACGGCGGTGGTGGTTTTACCGACGCCGCCTTTTTGGTTGGCGATGGTGAAGACAGTAGTGGGCATGAAGAGAAGTTACGTTAGGTAGTGACAAGGGGAGCATGGTCGAGCAAGCGCGACGTCGGAGGATTTCGAGGATGGTGAATCAGGGAGCCTTTCTCGCCTGCCGTTGCTCCGCTTGCTGCGTTTCTTCGCTGAGAGATGCGGGCGGCGCGAGTTGTTGCTCCAACGCGTCCATTAAGGCCATCAGTTGCTCCACTTTGTCCACGATCCGGCGTTGTTCGGCGAGGGGCATGGGCTCCTCTTGACCGTCGTCTTCGTCGATCGCTTCGTAGGTGAACATGAAACGGACGATTTCTGTGATCGTGGTGCGGCTCGGCCCGCGCAGGCTGTTGCCATTCTGGGAATCGTAGTGCTGGCAGAAATCAGCGGCCAGCTGGTAACCGTCAGACGGCGAGGCTGGCGGAGCCGTGCGGGTCGATCTCTTCGACGATGGCCTGAAGCTTTTCGGGAACCGAGGTACGCATGGCGAATCGTTCAGCCGAAGAAACAACCGTGGGGGTCTCCGTTAATCACCCGAAGGGCGGCGGTCAGCGTTGGCGCTTTGGGGCAAGGTTGGTAGCCATGCCATTTGAGGTCGGCTCGTTTCCAGAAAATACGCCAGACTCGCTGAGTGCGCACAAATCGCACCTTGGCGATGGATTCCTCGATGTGCTCACCGGGGCGATTATACGCCGGGCGCACGAAGAAAAGTTCGATGGACTGATCGGTGAAGCGCTGGCCTTCGCGAATTCTGTCGCGCAAATGGAGGGCGGGACGGCGCCGCGTCCAAAGCGAGTCTTCGAGCACTTTCATGTGCTGGGCGATTTCGAGTTCAGTGAAGGCCATAGTATGCGCAGGAAAACGTCAGCGTGATTGGGGCGGTCGACCGCGGAGGCCGGTGGTGGAGGGGACCGCGACTTTGCCGTTGCGGGGCCTGCCGGTGAGTTCCGCGACGAGGGCGGAGAGGAAAATCGCTGCGGTGGCGCGGGCGGCGGCGAGTTGTTGCTCCCACGGGTCCACCCGGGCCATCCGTTGCTCCACTTTGGCCACGATCCGGCGTTGTTCGGCGAGGAGGGCATCGAGCACGGCGCGAGACTTGGCGCCGTATTTTGGCGAAGACGTTCCGCTTCTTCACTTTTTCGGCGCGCTCCTTCCGTGTGAGCGGTGGGGCGTCGAAGGCAACGTGGCAGATAAGATCGAACGCACCGTAGTCGCGGCCGACCTGCTCGGCGAGTTCATCGAGGAAGACGCCTTGCGCGGCGAGCTCCCCGAAAATCACTAGCTTCTTGTCGGCGTCATGCCACGCTGTGAGAAAATCGTCGAGGGAGGCGTAGGCCTGACGGACGGTCTTGCGGGAGTAGTCCTTGAGGTACTCGGTGATGAGTTTGCCGTGGACGTCGAGATACTGGACGCGCTCGGTTGCGACGCGGACCTCGACGTTGTTGACGTAATATTTGGTGCGGGCGGGGTCGGGCTCGGGTTCATCGAAGCCGCCGGGAGAGGTTTTGTCACCAGGCTCGGGATAGTCGTCGGGCGGGACGGGTGTCTCGTCGGGGGTGGGTTTGTAAATCTGCACGGGGTCTCCGTCGAAATCAGGATGCGCAAAGAGCGCGGTGGCCTGCCGGAAATCGATGATCGTTAAATAAAATTTGCCGTAGTCCTCGTTGATGCGCGTGCCGCGGCCGATGATCTGCTTGAACTCCGTCATCGGGGCGATGCGGCGTTCGAGCACGATGAGGTGGCAAGTCTGCGCATCGACACCGGTGCTCATCAGCCGGGAGGTGCACGCGATCACCGGGCAGGTGGACTCGGGGTCGATGCAGTTTTCGAGCTGGGCTTTGCCCTCGTCGTTGTCGCCGGTAATGCGCATCACGTAGGAGAGGAGGTAGTCGGCCTTCTTGGCCTCGCCGCGTTTGACGGTCTTCCCGCGCACGATGACGCGACCCTTGGTGAAATAGGCCTCCTCGCGGACCTGGCTCATCACGTTCCACTTCTCACCGTTGGCGCCCACGATGGCGGGAGTGATGAACTTGGTCCTGATGTCCGTCTCCGTGAGGGATTTCTTGTTCATGGGTCGTGGGCTGGGCCACGGTTGCGAGGCGGAGGGAGTTAACCGCGTGCGGAAGCCCTCCGTTTGATCGAGCCAGGGGAATCTAAATCGGAACTCATGGAGGAACCTACGGATTGGGTTAAGCGAAGCGGTGAAGCGAGGCGCAAAATACTCATGAGCTGATTCCTGCGGTATTCGTTCAGACGTTCCGTTGTGAGGAGAGCGCCGGTCGGCGCGCCGAGCCGCCAGCGAAGCGGTGCGGCGAGGACGCGCGGGGCCACCGCACCGGCTGGGCGGGGGGGGCGGGTCCATACTCGTCTCAGTGCCCGCAGTTGAAGCGGTGTCGGCGATTTCGGCGGCGCCTTTTGCGCGGACATGGGCCTCGAAATCGGCGAGCTTGAGTTTGGCGACGGAAAAAAGGGATGTCTTGAGTGATTTCCATTTCTGCTTGCCGTTGACTTTCACCCGGGCGTAGTAAGTTCATTATCAGCCTTTGCGAAGCAGGTTCGTTACGTTGGTTCTTTCCCATCCTTTCTCAACGTTTTCGTTTTTCATACCGAAAGTGTAGCAGTGAGGCGTGAAAAAGCACGCTAGGTTGTGTTTCAAGCTCTCGTAAGAGTCAGTTTTTTGTGTTTAGGCGCGGTAGCCAAGTGGTAAGGCCGAGCTCTGCAAAAGCTCTATGCGCCGGTTCAATTCCGGCCCGCGCCTCCAAGATTCTAATCAGGGAAGCGCCCCAGGCGTCGTTAAAAGATAGCTGGGTGCTCCTGAGAAACAGCCCGCTGCTAAGTTCTTGCTGTATGTGAATACCGCATACGCATCCTGTGGAGGTTCTGCCATCGTCGGAATGTGATTAGCGCCGTGAGGTGGACCCC
Source organism: Opitutaceae bacterium (assembly GCA_005799525.1). Taxonomy (GTDB): domain Bacteria; phylum Verrucomicrobiota; class Verrucomicrobiia; order Opitutales; family Opitutaceae; genus GAS368. The sequence goes on from SYGN01000220.1 coordinate 27,078, forward strand.
AAAAATTGGACAGGAGGGATCGTTAAGTCCAAACCCAAGAAAGAACGATCCACATGTCCAAAAAACGACGTCAGCATAATCCCGAGTTCAAAGCCAAAGTCGGCCTCGAAGCCTTGAAGGGCATCGAG
>SYGN01000221.1 GCA_005799525.1 Opitutaceae bacterium
CGCCACGACCTCCACGGTCAGCTCGCCGCGATTCGCCGCCACGGCCATCGCCCCCACGGAAATTTCGGAAAGAGAGTTCATCCCATCCGAGCAGAGTCCGGCGGCCCGATTTTGTCTAGTCAAAAAGCAACTCCCGCCCCCAGGCCGCACTTAGGCTGCTGGAAAAAAATACCGTTCGCACCTATTCCCATGCCGGGAATTGAGCGCGATTCTCCATCGTTCTCGTTCCTCGTAATCGTGCTCGTAATCGTTCGAATAATCGTTCTAGTTTCTCTTACCGCATTCGCTGCTCAAGATTCGCCCCCGAAATAGCCAGAAAAATTAAGACAACGATAACGATTCCACCTCCCACACCATGCGCCTCCTCTGCTTCCTGTCTCCTGTCCTTTGTCTCCTGTCCGTCCCCGCCTACGGCCAAATCGCCACCTCGCGCCCCGTCGGCTATCTCGTGCAGACGATCCCCGCCGGCCAGACGCGCTCGTTCTCCGTGCCCTTCGACGCCGAGCTCTCCAGCCAGTCCGGGGCCGTCGGCCGGCTCACCGCCGTCGGCGCGACCACCATCGAAAACTCCGCCGCCGGGTGGACGCCCGGTGCCTTCTCCTCTGCCGCCGCGCCGTATTTCCTACGTCTCACGAGCGGTGCCCATGCGGGGCGCTCGTTCCGCATCGTCACTCCTGAGAACACCGCCACGCGACTCACTCTCGCCAACGACGGGGTCGATCTCACCTCGCTGGGCCTCGCGGTCGGCACCACCACCGGCACCACGTTTGAAATTGTCCCCGGTGACACTCTTGCCACGTTTTTCGGCACCACCGCCACCGGCGACACCCTCGTCGTCCAAGGTGCCGGTGATCCTCTCGGCGCGGATCTGGTCCAGGTCTGGGGCGGTGCCGCGTGGTTAAACTTCTACTACAATACGGTGTGGGCCCGCTGGGCCCGTGACACCGACGTGAGCACTGACCCGACGCGCAACCACTATCTCCTCCGCTCCGACCGCGGTCTCATGCTCACGCGCCGCGGCGCGACGCCGCTCACCCTCGCCGTCGTCGGCCGGGTGCTCGCCACGCCGCAACGCGCCGTGCACACCCGCTCCGAAAACGCACTGACGTTTCTCGCCACCATGCAGCCCGGCGACGTCACCCTCGGTGCGCTCGCGCTCCAAACCTCCGACCGCACCGCTGGTTGGCGCTCCTCCGCCGACCCGGCCGACGCCGACATCCTCCTCGTCTGGAGCGGCGCCACGTGGTTCAGCTTTTTCTTCAATAGCACCGCTGGCCACTGGCAACGCGTCGGCGATGCGACGCCCAACCGCGATTCCTTCGTGATCGCATCCGGCACCCCCGTCTTCGTGCAGCGCCGCACCGCCGGCACCTCGACCGCCGACCAGACGATTAGTTTCCCGACTCCGGGTAGTTGACGTGCTCGCGGCCTCCGGGCTTTTTCGCCGCATGTGGAAATTTGTCCTCGCGGCCTTCGTCTGCGTGGCCTGCGGTCGAGCGCAAACCGTCTTGTTGGACACGTTCAACGCCGGCGGGACCACCGGAGCGGTTCGTGCCCGCACGAGCTGGGTGGGCAATACCACGCAGAATGCGACTACGCTGACGGTCAGCGGGAGTGCGGGCGACGACAACGGTTGGGGTGCCACGGGACTTTCCCTCAACGCCACGGGGATGAACTTTCTCACCGTCACCGCGCAGCGCGACGCCGGTAACTCTGCCGCGACGTTCGCCGTCCAGTTCGAAGACCGCGATCTCAACACGCAGATTTTCTCCGTCAGTATGGCCGCGTTCGCGATCGGCTCGCTCACCTCCGTGCACATCCCGATTACCGCTTGGACCGGCGGTTTTTCTCCGACGCAAATTTCCGGCTGGAGCATCGGCGGTGGCGGGGTGGGGACTGCCCCGTTGCGCATGACGTTTGACCACATCGCGCTCAATGCGACCGCGACCACCGGCACCGTCGCACCCGGGGCGACCGGGGATTTTGGCACGAAAACGAAAGCCACCGGCGAGAGTATCACCTTTTCGGTCACAGCGACCGGCACCGCCCCGCTGACCTACCAGTGGTTCAAGAATTCCACGACGGCCCTCGCGGCCAATGCCACGGCGACCACCGCCTCGCTCACGCTTTCCGCCCTCGTCCCCACCGACGCCGGTATTTACACGTGCACCGTCACCAATGCCGCTGGCAGCATCGTCAGCCTCGGTTTTATCCTCTCCGTGACGGCCCAGCCCGCGACGATCACGCTCGGTGCCCTCGCCGCGACCTACACCGGTACGGCGAAAGCTGTTACCGCGACCACGTCCCCTGAAGGCCTCGCCGTGGCGATTACTTACGCCGGCAATTCTGCCGCGCCCAGCAAGGCCGGCACTTACCCGGTGGTCGCGACCGTCAACGACCCTGTCTACGCCGGCACCGCGACTGGCACGCTGGTGATCGCAAAAGCATCGCAACTTATCGCGCTCGGCGCGCTGCCTGCCGACCTCGTGATCGGCACGCCGGTCACGCTCAACGCCACCGCGACCTCGGGAGGTGCCGTCACGTTTGCCGTGCTGTCGGGTAGCGCCACGCTCAGCGGACTCGCCTTCACGCCGACCGGCTCAGCGCTCATCACCCTCCGTGCCTCCCAAGCCGGCTCAGCGGACTACTTGCCGGCGACGGCTGATTTTTCCTTCACCACGACGAAACGGAACCAAAGCATCGATTTTCCAGCGGTCGCCGATCAGCCGCCCACGGTCACTTCGCTCCCTCTCGTGGCGACGGCTAGCTCCGGGGCCCCGGTCGCGTTTGCCGTCGTCAGCGGCCCTGCTACCCTCACCGGCACCACCCTCCTCATCACCGGCACCGGCGTCGTGAGTGTGCGCGGATCGCAGTCCGGAAGCGACACCTTCAACGCCGCCCCCGACGTCACGCGCACGTTTTCCGTCTCCGGGACCGTCGTCGTGGTCGCGCCTCCCGTCATCGCCCAATCCCCGCCCCACCGCGTAATTACCATCGGCGATGCGCTCAGCCTCTCCGTCACCGCCACCGGCACCGGCCCTCTCAGGTATCAATGGTTCAAGGACAACGTCGCCCTCGCCGGCGCCACCGCCGAAGTCTTCGTCCTCGCCCGCGTCGCCGCCGCCGATGCCGGCGCCTACCGCGTCGATGTCACCAACTCCGCCGGCACCACGCGCTCTACGGCCGCCACCGTTACCATCATCGCCGTCGATCGCCCGGCCGCACCGGTGATTATCCGCCAGCCCGGCCCGCAGGTTGCGATCATCGGCAGCAGCGCCGTGTTCACCGTGACCGCGCGTGGCACCCCGTCGCCGTCCTACCAGTGGCGGAAAAATGGCGTCGTCATTCCCAGTGCGAGCAACGCCACGCTCACCCTCTTGCCGGTGCTCCCCACCGACGTCGGTGCCTTCGAGGTCGTCGTGACCAATGCGTCCGGGAGTGTCACCAGTTCCCTCGCGTCGTTGACGCTCGTCGCCGCGCCCACCGGTCCCGTCATCACCCGCCAACCAGCCGACGCCACCGCGATCGTCGGGCGCACCGCTACGCTGGTTGTGGCCGCCAGTGCCACGCCCGCCCCGACGTATCAGTGGCTCAAAGACGGAGCGCCGCTGCCGGGTGCCACCGCCGATACGCTCACGCTGGCCTCCCTCCAGCCCGTGCAGGCCGGCCAATACTCCGTCGTCCTCACCAACGCGGCTGGCCGCGTCACCTCCCGGGCGGCGATGCTTCGCGTGCCGCGGCGCAGCTACGCCGGCACCTTTTTCGGGACGCTCGGCCCGACGGGCTCGTTTGCTTTGCATATCCGCGAAGATCATACGGGGGTTTTTCTCGGTTTCACCCCGCTCCCCCGCGCCGTCGTCATCGGCCTGGCGCTCACCCTTGACGACAGTGGTAATTTTGAAATCCGCACCGCGGACAGCTCCAATTTTTCCGCCGGTCCGACCTTCAGCGGTGCGATCACCGCCGCCGGCTCCCTCACCGGCACGGCCGCCGGGCCTGAGCCCCGCGCGCTCCGGGCGAGCCGCTCCGCCGGCACCGGCCCGACGCTCAACCAAGCCGGTTATTACGATGCCGCTGTCGTCAACGCTTCCGGTCGCGCCTACGCCATCGGCGATGCCACGGGTCAGTTCCTCGCGGTCACCCAAACCGCGGGCGCTTTGGACGCCGGCCTCGGCACCATCGACGCCACCGGAACCGTGCGGGTGACGACGCTCACGCAGAGCGCCCTCACCGGGTCGGTCGCCACCGACACCGCGCGGCTCATGCTCACCCTTGCCGGCGCGAGCGGTGCGACGAATTTTATCGGCAGCAGTGAAAAGGCGCCCTCCGCTCCCGATCAGCGCCTCGTCAATAATTCCACGCGCGCCCGCGCCGGCAGTGGCGATCAAGTCGCGATCGCCGGCTTCGTCATCACCGGCGAAGAGTCGAAGCCCGTGCTCATCCGCGCGGTCGGTCCCTCGCTCGCCGGCTTCGGCGTCCCCGGTGCCGTGGCTGCGCCCGTGCTCGAACTTTTTCAGAGTGGCCAGCCGACTGCCCTCGCGCGCAACACCGGTTGGTCCATCGGCAGTTCCGCCGCGACCCTCGCTGCTGCCGCCGCCCGGGTGGGTGCCTTTCCGCTGGAGATCGGCACGGCCGACGCCGCGCTCCTCACCACACTCGCCCCTGGAGCCTACTCGGCAGTCATCAGTTCGGCCGATGCCCGCGCCGGCGTCGGGCTCGTGGAAGTCTACGACGTGTCGGGTGCCGTGCTCGGCCAACGGATCAGCAATCTCTCGGTGCGTGCCTTCGCCGGTGCGGATGCCGACACGCTGATCGTCGGCGTCGTCGTGCAAGGCACCGTGCCGAAACGCCTGCTCATCCGCGCCGTGGGCCCCGGCCTCACGCCATTTGGTGTCACCGGTGTAGTGGAACAACCACGACTCGCGGTGTTTTCCGGGGCGGTCGAAGTTGCGCGCAACATTGGCTGGTCCACCTCGCCAGATGCTGCGGGCATTACCCAAGCGGGGCTCGCCGCCGGTGCGTTTCCACTCGCGAGCAGCAGCGCTGATTCCGCGTTGCTGATCAATCTCGCCCCCGGTGCCTACACCGCACAGGTCTCCGGCGTCGCCGGCACTGCAGGCGTCGCCCTCGTCGAAGTCTACGAAGTGCGTTGAATCCGAACGCTCCGACGCCTTCGCCGCTTGCTCTTCGGAGACGATGCCGAGCGATGACCAACGCCGATCCGGGGTTCGATAATTTTCCTGCCTCACCAATCTTCCTCACACATCTCCGTGCCCACGGGCTCGCCCATCTCTTGCCCCATTTTTCTGCCACCGTCCGACCTCATTCCTCACTCCACCTTCAACCGTTGCGGAGCGCGATCGCTGACGAGAACGCAGCACGAGAACGCGACCGGAAGAAACAGGGGTCAGAAAAATCGCGGGCGCGGGTCTCAGGGGGTGGAATTTTTGACCACGGACTGAGCGGATGAACACGAACAAGGCAGGAATTGAACCGCTCATGTTCGCTGATTTTTCGATCTCGGACGATTCACCTGATCGGTGAATCAAGGCTTAGTCGGGTATCGACTCCGCGCGCAATAGTGCTGTAATCTAAGCCGTCATGGTTAGGTTCCCTTTTCATCTTCTTTGGTTCACGTGCTGCGCTGCGCTCATTCGAGCTCAGCCGATCAACGTGGAAACGTTTAACAATCCCGGGGCCACGGGGGCCGTGATTCTGGGTTCGTCGTGGGTGAATAACGTCACTCGTGGCCCCGATGCCATCACCGTTGCTGGCACCGCGCTCGACGTTAACGGCTGGGGTGCCAGCGGGCAGTCGCTAAACGCCACCGGGATGGCCTTTGTCACGATCTTCGCCCAGCGGGACGTCGGCAACGTCGCACCCTCGCTCGTGCTGCAATTCGAGGACGCGCAGCTCCGCACCCACACGCTTTCCGTGAGCACCGCCCTCTTTGCGCCCGGCACCCTCACCGCCGTGCAACTGCCCCTTGGTCCCTTGCCCTCCGGCTTCAACCTCGCGCAGATCACTGGTTGGACCATCGGCGGCGGCACGCCGGGAATCGTAGCGTTTCGCATGACGCTCGACCACCTGACGCTCACCGCCACCGCCGTGCTCTCTGCGCCGATCATCACCATGCAGCCCGCCGATCGCGTGATCAGCGTCGGTACCGGCACGACGTTTACCGTCGCCGCCACGGGTTCCCCCACGCTGCGTTATCAATGGAAACGCAACGGCACCGCTATTCCTGGTGCCAACGGAGCCACCTACGAATTTTCCACCGCCCAACTCTCCGCCAGCGACAGCTATCAGGTGGATGTGACCAATGACGTCGGTACGACGCCTAGCCGCGTCGCCACGCTCTCCGTGCTCGATGTCCAGCCGACCCACGCCGTCGCTGCGACGAGCGCCGCCGGCTACGTGCCCGGTGGGACCGTGACGATCACCAACACCATTACCTATGCCAGCCCGCCTGCCAGCCTCGGCTGGCAGGTGTTGCTGCCGACGGGGTGGAGTTACGCCTCCGACGCCGGCACTGCTCCGCAGACGAAGCCCACCGTCACCTCGCCCGGCCTCGCCGAGTGGACGTGGACGTCCGTGCCCCCGAGCCCGGTGACGTTCACCTACACACTGAACGTGCCCGGAAACGCGTCCGGGCCGCAGGCCCTCACGGCCCAACTGGTGATCAGGCAAGGCACTGTTGCAGGTTTGGTCTTAGCGAAATCTGACCCGCTCATCGTGCCGGCGGCCCGTTTGCCTCACTCGGCGGATAGGAATGGCGATTACCGCATCAGCATCGTTGAGCTCAGTCGCTTGATCCAGCTCTATGCTACGCGCAAAGACACCACGCGCACTGGGGCCTACGCCGTGGCCACGACGGAAACGGAAGATGGCTTCACCCAAGATTTGGTGCGCGCCTCGGGTGCCGTCGTCACGCTCGCTCGCTATCACTCTTCGGATACAAACTATGACGGGACGATCAGCCTCGTTGAGCTCACCCGCGGGATCGAACTCTACAACTACCGCGTCGGCACCGAGCGCACGGGGCAATATCACATCCAAGCCAACACGGAAGACGGCTTCGCACTCGGACCGTAAGGCGCAGCGCATGACGAAGGGGCGGATGGTTTTCATCCTAAAAAGTAGCGGACTAGGTTTGCAGTTGAGAAACCGCCGACTGGTTTGCACGCTCACCGCCGAGTTTAGGCCGGGGGCTGGTAGCTTAACGGTTAAAGCAGAGGACTCATAATCCTTTGACTGTGGGTTCGAATCCCACCCGGCCCACCACCTTTATTCAACCGAAAGACTTTTGTCTGTTGTCGACGCCACCAAACCTCCTCTCCAGCCGCCCGCCTTCCGCCGGACGGATCGCTGTCCTGGGTGCCGGCATTACCGGTCTGACCGCCGCGTGGCGACTGCAGCGGGCCGGGTTCGCACCAATTGTATTCGAACGTTCGACACAACTAGGCGGAGCCATCGGGGCGATCACGCGTGAGGGTTGGCGGCACGAGCTCGGACCGAATTCGCTCCTCGAAGGCTCGGCGGAGGTCGCCGCGTTGATTGATGATGTGGGTTTGGGCGGGCGGCGGATCTACGCCGCACCGGCGGCGAAACAGCGCTACATTGTGCGCGGCGGGCGACTGGTCGCGATGCCGGGCTCACCGTGGGCGTTCATCGGGACGTCGCTCTTTTCTTGGCGGGCCAAGCTCGCCTTGCTCGGCGAACCGTGGCGGCGACCCTCGCCCGCCGACGCCGAGGAAAGCGTCGCAGATTTCGTCGTGCGGCGGCTGGGCCGCGAGTTCCTCGACTACGCGATTAATCCATTGGTCGGAGGCGTCTACGCGGGCGATCCGATGTTGTTGTCCGTGCGGCAGGCGTTCCCGAAATTGCACGCGCTGGAGCAAACGCATGGTTCACTGCTCCGCGGGACGTGGGCGCGTCGCAAGATCCGTGGCGGCCCGAAAGAGCGAATTTTTTCATTTCCAGACGGTTTGGAGGACTTGCCGTTCGCGCTCGCTCGTCCGCTCGGAGCGGCGGTGAGACTGGGGCATCGCGTGCTCGGAGTGGCGCGGGGCGAGGAGGGTTGGCGGGTCGAGTTTGAGCGTGGCGGCGGGCGCGGCGGGGAGACGTTTGCTGCGGTGGTGGTCGCGCTGCCGGCGGGAGTGATCGCGGCACTGCCGGTGGAAAATATTCCCGGAGCGGAGCGGCTCGCGGCGTTGAGTGAAATCGAGCATCCGCCGGTCGTGTCGGTGTTTACTGGTTACATGCGCGCGCAGGTGCGTCACCCGTTGGATGGATTCGGCGTGCTCGTGCCGCAAGTGGAACGGAGGCAGATTCTCGGCACGCTGTTTTCGAGCACACTGTTTCCCGGACGTGCACCGGCAGGCCATGTCGCCCTCACGACGTTTGTGGGTGGCACGCGCGATCCGCAACTGGCCGGGCTCGACGACCCCGCGTTGCTACGGGTGGTGCAGGGGGAATTGGCGAGTTTGCTGGGCGCGAGTGGCGCCCCGGTGTTTACGCACGTGCAACGCTGGCCGCGCGCGATCCCCCAATACACGTTGGGCTACCAGCGTTTCAAGGACGTCGTCACCGCTGTGGAGGCGTCGGCGCCCGGGTTCTTCATCGGCGGAAATTGTCGGGACGGCATCTCGCTCGCGAACTGTATGGAGGCGGGTCGGCGGTTGGCGGATGCGGCGGCGAAGTATGTGGCGAGAGAGGGGGTGTAGGCCCGGCCGTTGGCCGGGGCAGCTCGATCCCGCCGGAGCCCGCGTCCTCGAGCCGTTGGGCGAATTCCAGTCAGCTTCCGCGATGGCGGCCGTTCAACGAAGCAATGACGGGGAGCGTCACCGTGGATTTGAGCTGCGCGACCTGACGAAGGCAGCTTTCCGGGACGAGTTGGCGGGCGGCAAAGTTAGGGAAAGCGTCGTCGCCTTCGGCGTTCGTGGCGCTGGCCGGCACGTTTCGACCAGACCTGTCCAAGCGAATCAATCCACCCTACGTGCGTCGCCCGCCCGCCGTCGTGGATCGGTTTCGCGAGGCGGTAATCGGTATCCCAGGGGAAAAAGATCCGCTGGTTCTGCTTAAACTCTTTCACGCCCGTATCGACGAGATCGTCGATGAGCAGAAAGCCTTCGCCATCGCCGCTCACGCTGCCTTGCAGGATTTGCAGCCCGCCTTGTGGTTGCGCCGCCGGGGCTCGCGCCGCTGCGTTCACTTCACCGAAAAGCGAAACTCCGTGGTCGAGCGGAAGGTCTCGCCGGGGCGCAGGATGGTCGTGGGGAAATCCGCATGGTTGACTGAGTCGGGATAGTGCTGCGTCTCAAAACAGTAGAAACCGAACGTGTCGTTCGCCGGCTGGGTACCGAGCTGGCTCGTGTAGAGCTGCACGCCCGGCTCTGTCGTCCACGTTTCCATGATACGACCGGAGCGGGGCTCAACGGCGCGGGCGGCGAAGATCAGCGAGCGATCCCCAGCCGCGCGGTTGATCACGAAATTATGGTCGTAGCGGCGGCTGGTCCCGAGTTGCGCGGCACGGGCGCCGAGCGGGCGTTCCGGGGTGAAATCCAAGTGCGACTCGTCGACACGTTTGATTTCACCGGTGGGGATGAGGGTCGCGTCGACGACGGTGTAGGTGTCGGCGTTGAGGGTGAGTTCGTGGTCGAGCACGTCTCCGCCACCGGCGAGGTTGAAGTAGGCGTGGTTCGTGAGATTGACGGGCGTGGGCTTGTCCGTCGTCGCCGAGTATTCGAGGCGCAACGCGTTTTGGTCGGTGAGCGTGTAGCGAACGCTGGTCGTGAGTTTGCCGGGAAAGCCCTCTTCCCCGTCCGCGCTCACGTAGGTCAGCGTCACGGCGGCGACGCCGGGAGCCGTCGCGGGCGTGACGGTCCAAGCGACCCGGCTGAAGTTTTTCGTGCCGCCGTGGATGTGGTTCGGTTTGCTGTTCGGCGTCACCTGCACCTCGCGTCCGTCGAGGGTGAAGCGGGCGTTCGCGATGCGGTTGGCCACGCGACCGAAGACCGCGCCAGCTTGGGGAAAGCCTCGGGTGAAACCTTGTTCGGTGGGTGTGATTTCGCGGACGACACTGCCGAGTTTTCCGTCGCGGTCTCGCACGCGCAAATCCGCGAGGATGGCGCCGTAGGACATAATTTTGGCCACGGCACCGTGGCGGTTGGTCAGCGTGAAGAGCTCGACGTCGGTGCCTTCCGGCGTGCGACCTACGACTGAGCGGACCACTGCGGCGACGGGTGCGGAGGGCGCGGTCTCATCGGTGGGCACGAGGCGCGCGAGCCGGTCCGGGGCGTTGAGCGCGAGGTAGAGCAGGCCGTCGGGACCGGTGACGACTTCGCGCACGCGGCCCAGCTCCCTGAAGAGCATTTCCTGATGTACGACGCGGTCGCCGTCGGTCTCGAGACGGCGGAGTTGTTGACCGCCGAGGCCGGCGATGAAAAGACTGTTGTTCCAACGGGGAAAACGGTTGCCCGTGTAAAATTCTATACCCGAAGGAGCGATCGAGGGCGTCCAGAAGGCGAGGGGCGAATCCATGTCGGGGCGCGAGGCTTCGTACTTCCGCCGAGCATCGGTGCCGCTCGAAACAATGGGCCAGCCGTAGTTGTGACCGGCGCCGATGACGTTGATCTCGTCGCCGCCGGTCGGACCGTGTTCGGTGGACCAGAAGCGTCCGGTCCCCGGATGAAACTGTAACCCTTGGGGATGACGGTGACCGTAACTCCAAACCGAGCCGAGGGCGCCGGCGCGGTTGACGAAGGGATTGTCGGGCGGGATGCGGCCGTCGTCGAAGATGCGGTGGATCTTGCCGAGCGGGCTCGCGAGGTCCTGCGCGTCGTTCTGTCGACCGCGATCACCGATCGAGAAAAACAAATGACCCGCCCGGTCGAAGAGAAAGCGGCAGCCATAGTGGGAGGTGTCGAACGGCGTGTAGTGTTTTTGATCCGCGCGGAAAAGTGTTTCCTGATCACCCCAACCGTGGTCTTTGATCCGTCCGCGGATGACGACGGTCATCGACGTGCTCGGCGCAGTGCCGGTTTCGACGTAGGCGAGGTAAACCCAGCCGTTTTTCGCGTAGTCGGGATGCACGGCGACATCGAGGAGACCGCCGTCTTGTTTCACGTAAATCGCGGGTAAGCCGGAGATCGGTGTCGGGTCGAGCTGGCCGTTCGCGACGATGCGGAGGCGGCCGACGCGCTCCGTCACGAGCATAGTGCCGTCAGGCCGAAACGCGATGCCCCACGGTGTATCGAGCCCGGATACCAACGTCTCGAAGCGAAACGCGTGGCGCTCGCTCGAGATCGTGAGCTGGGCCGGTGGAGTGGGAATTTGGATACGACCAGCTAAAAATTCATTGCGCTGCCGTTGCAGGTAGGCGACGAGGCCGTTGATTTCTTCCTCGGAAAGGACGCCGCGAAACGCCGGCATACCGGTCTCCGGCCAACCGTCGGTGATACTGCGCCGAACGTCGGCTTCTCGCCCGCCATGGTTCCAAAAATAGTCCAGAAGGTTGGGCGCCGGGATGCCGGTGAGGTTAGTGCCGTGACAATTCACGCAGACCTCGGCGACGATTTTTTCGGGAGCGCGGGGCGGCGGGGCGGCCTCGGTGGCGAAGGCCGCGGCGACGAGCACCGACGAGCTGGCGACGAGGGCGCAGAGGGAGCGTCGGAGAGGAGAGGACATCGAAAAAGGCATGGGAGAGGGTGGGGGGCTAAAAAAGGAGAATGAATTAGTGGGGTTTGGCGAAGTGATACGAGCGATAGGACAGCTCACCGGATTCTAATGCGGCATAAATGCGCGAGCCCGTGATGCCGGCGAAGTCCCGGCCAAGGCCGTGCATCCAAGTCGGCAAGTGGCGCACGATGAGTGCGGTTGAGCGGGCGGAATTGCGAGTCATCCCGCGCAGGACTTCCGCGTTGATGACCCGCGAGCTGCGCAGGGTGAGCGGCGCGGCCGCGAGGTCGCGGTCCCACTCGGCGAGTCCTTGGCTAAAGCGGAAATCGGCATAGAGGAATTCCCCTCCGGGCCGCAGTACGCGCGCCACCTCGGTGAGAAATTTCGGGAAATGCGGGTAACAGTGGGAGGCTTCGACGTTGATCACCGCGTCGAACGTAGCCTCGCGAAACGGCAGGACTTCCGCGTCGCCCGCCACAAACGCCAGCCCGTCGACGTCATGACGCTGCTGGCAAAACGCGATGCCCGACGGATTCAGGTCCAGCCCGGTATAACGCGCCGGCCGCAAGGTACGCGCGAGCCACGAGGCACCGCCACCGTGACCACAGCTCACCTCGAGGACCGTTTTCCCCCGGAGCTCCGTCTGCGCCGCGACGTGGTGATAAAGCTGGATACAGGCGCGATTCGATTCGTCGGCCGGATCAAGCACGAGGGTGCGCGGCGGATCTTCCTCAAAGGCGTAATTCAAAAACAATACCTCCTCCGCCCGGAGTCGGCGCGTTAGGAAGGGATACCAAAATTTCCAGATCGTTCGGCGGACGAGGCCGGAGGCGAGCAGATGGTCGATCAAGGGCATCCCCGAGTGTGCCCGCCCGCTCGGTCCGTGTCCGTAGTAAATTCTGACTGACGTTCAGTCTGGCCGACACCAGATGCCCCCGAATGCCGACGCAGCCCGACCCCCGCAGCGACGCCTTCCTCGCGAAGGCCGCCCCGTTTGCCCAGCCGATCCTCCACTTCGGCTGCACCCTCGCGGCCGGCGCGCGCAGCGCAAGCGTCGCTGCCCGTGCCCGCCGACCTCACCGCCGCGTTGAAGAACCATCAAGCCGCCACCGCGACGTTGGGAAAATTTCCGCGGGGCCACCGCCGTGGGTAGATCAAGGGGATCACCGAGGCGAAGCGCCCCAAGACGCGTGGCAAACGTCACGGCACCACGCTGGCGTGGCTCGCCGCGGGCAAGACGCGGAATTGGAAATGCGCCGACTGCTCAGCCGCGCCGCTCGCCTTCCGGACGCAAAAAAGCCCGGTCGAAACCGGGCTCGCTGGTGCGCACACGGCGCGGGGAATGTTCCTCGCGGAGCGTTTATTTCTTCAGCGTGTAGGCGGCCGAATACTCGATGTTCTCCCAAGCGAGGCGCAACATCCCGCCAGCGCCTTCCTTCTTCACGCTCATCGTGAATTGCTCCACGGATGCTGGCAGGGCGGTCTTCTTCAGGGCGATCCGAGCAACTTCGGTGGCTGCCGGGTAGGCATCGGCGCCCCACTGGCCAACGGCCTTGTTCACCACGAGCTTCGCCGAACCGTCAGCTTCGGGCTGGAGGTAGAGACTGTAGGCGCCGGCGGAGATCGCCGTGCCGCCAAGGTCGATGTCCTTCTGCGTGATGAGCAGGGTCGCCTCGTCGGAGCCGAGACGCCAAATCTTGCCGAAGGGCACGAGCCCGCCCCAGACCTTGCGGACCGCGCCGTCGTTCTTGGGGTCTTTCAGATTAGGGCTGCCGAAAACTAAAATGACGCGGTTGTCGTCGATCTTGGTGCTCGTGGTGACGTGGGGGCTCCAACTACCGCTGGAGGTTGCTGACCCTTTCCTGGCGGCGGCTTTGGGCGCCGGAGCCTGGGCATTGAGAGGCGACAGCACGCAGAGTGCGGTCGTCGCGACGAGTAGGAGGGAGGTGAATTTACGCATAACGATTCTTGGGGGCTGGGTTGGTTGGATTGAACTGGCGGCGAGACGGAACGGATCGGGAAAAGAAATCGACTGCCTGCCGCGCGGCTTGGACGCTGTCCAGCATACTGCCGCAAGGTCGTCGCGCGGCGAGAAAAACTTTCTGGCGTTCTGCGGCGGTTGCGGTTCGTTTCGCCGTAACATGGATCACCCCATTTTCTCCGCGAGAGTGCTCGTGCGTTCGCTCCGCGTCGCAATTTTGGCCGCCCTTTTCGCCGCTGCTTTCGCCCGTGCCGCTGAACCCGCCGCCGAGAAAAACGCCAACGCCGTAGAAAACGCGGTGGTGAAGATCTTCTCCACGATGCGGGGCCCCGATCCCTACAAACCATGGGCAAAACAGGCCCCGCGCGAAGCCACCGGCACCGGCATTGTCATCGAGGGGAAGCGTATCCTCACCAACGCCCACGTGGTGCTCTATTCCAGCCAGGTGCAGGTGCAGGCCAACCAGTCCGGCGACAAGCTTCCGGCCACGGTTGAATTCATCGCCCCGGGCATCGATCTCGCGGTGCTCAAGCTCGAGGACGAATCGTTTTTCGACACCCATCCGCCGCTGCCCCGCGCCACTCTGCTGCCCGCGGTCAAAGATGCCGTGATGGTCTACGGCTTCCCGACCGGCGGCACCAGTCTCTCGATCACCAAGGGCATCGTTTCCCGGATCGAATTCGCCGTGTATAATTTTCCGACCTCCGGCCTCCGCATCAAATTACTGATCTTCGCGAAGTTCACGAACTTTTGCCGACCTGCCAGTTCGCTCGCGCAAGTAGTTGAGTTTCGCGCGACGCACGTCGCCACGCTTGACGACTTCAAGCTTGGCAACCGAGGGGCTGTGAATC
>SYGN01000222.1 GCA_005799525.1 Opitutaceae bacterium
CGTACCGAGCGTCGCGCTCACCGCGCCCACGTCCGGAGCTGGCGTTACCTTGGGCGTTGCCGTCGCCCTCACGGCCACGGCCAGCTCTGTCGGTCCGGCGACCGTAACAAAAGTTGATTTCTTCGCCGGGGCCACGCTCGTCGGCACCGCGCTCACCGCGCCTTACACCGTCAACTGGACGCCGACCGCGAGCGGTGCCGTGTCGCTGACGGCGCGTGTCACCGACAGCAATACGGCGGCGACGACTTCGTCTGCGGTCAACGTGACCGTCGCCACCTCAGTGCCCACGATCGTCCTTACCAGCCATGTGAATGGCGCTTCGGTCGCCCTCGGCACATCACCCACGCTCACGGCCACCGCGACCGCTGCCGCAGGGGTCACGGTCACCCGCGTAGATTTCTTCGTGGGTACGACGATCGTCGGTTCCTCACTGACCGCTCCCTATTCGACAACGTGGACCCCGACAGCCTCGGGTGTCACCGCGCTCAGCGCCCGTGTCACCGACTCCAACGGCACGGCCGTCACGTCCGCTATCGCAAACGTCATCGTCACCGCTCCCGCCGTCGCGCTTTCGGCGCCGACCTCCGGTGCCGGCGTTACCCTGGGCGCGGCCTTCTCAGTCACGGCGAACGCCACCGCTGTTACCCCTGCGACCGTCACGAAAGTAGATTTCTTCGTGGGTACCACGCTCTTGGGCACGGCACTCACGGCACCCTACATGGTCAACTGGACGCCCACCGCAAATGGCCCCGCCTCGCTCACCGCGAGGGTGACGGATTCCAACGGCGCGGCGACCACGTCCACCCCGGTGAGCGTGACGGTCGCTGCTTCCGTGCCGACCGTCGTCCTCACCAGCCACACCAACGGGGTCGCGATTGCATTGGGCACGGCGACTCCATTGACGGCCACAGCCTCCGCTCTCGGCGGGGTTTCGGTCACCCGCGTTGATTTTCTCGTGGGCACGACCCTCGTCGGCACTTCACTGGCCGCGCCGTTTTCCACGACGTGGACCCCCGCCGTCGCCGGCGTGACCACACTCACCGCTCGCGTGACCGATGCCAACGGGACGACGGTTACGAGCGCCGCGATCACGGTTGTCGTCACGTCGACGACCTTGCCCACCGTCGCGCTCACGGCGCCAGCCACCGCCGCCTCCACCGTTCTCGGCTCGCCGGCCCCCGTCACGATCACGGCCACCGCCAGCACGACCGTCGTCGGCGCCACTATCAGCCGCGTGGATTTTTACGCTGGCACGACCTTCATCGGCTCGAGGGCCGCCGCGCCCTTTACGATCACGTGGATTCCGACCGCTGCCGGCACCGTCAACCTGACGGCCCGCGCTTTTGATTCCAACAGCACCTCGGCCGACTCCTTGGCCGTGCCGTTTATCGTCAACCCCGCTGGTTCCCCCACCATCACGCTATCCGTGGCTGGCGGCGGAGCGGTGATTGCAGCTGGTTCTGCGCGTTTCCTTACGGCCACCGTTGCCGACGATGGGGCGATTGATCGCGTCGATTTCTTCCTCGACGGCACGCTCGTCGGCACCGCCCGCGTGGCACCCTACAATTTTCTGTTCACAGCGCCGGCCCAGATCGGCCCCCACCAACTCACCGCCCGCGTCACCGACAATAGCGGCCTGACCAATACCACCGCCCCCATCGCCATCGAGATCGCCAGCGTGATCGGCAGTCCGCCCACCGTGGCGTTTGTGACGCCTGCGACCGGTGCTTTCCTCCCGGTCGGATTCAGCACGACCCTCACGCTCAACGCGACCGATGCCGATGGTGCCGTGAATTTCGTGCAGGTATTCACCAATGGCACACCGATCGGCAATGCTACGTTGGCGGCCGGTGTTTGGTCGATCGTCTGGGCGCCCTTTTCGGTCGGAGCGATTACCCTCTCGGCCATCGCCACCGACGAAAAAGGCAACGCCATGGCCTCCGCTCCCTTCGTCGTGAATATCACCGACGCGACGTCACCGACCATCTCGCTCAATCTCACGCCGGCCACCGCCGCGATCCCAGCCAATACCACGATCCCTGCGGGCTCGACGCGAAACCTCCTCGCCGCCGTCACGCCGGCCAACGGTCGGGCCGTCGCCCGCGTCGAATTTTTCGTCAACGGCACGAAGGGGGCGGAAAAAACCGTCGCGCCGTTTAGCTATCGCTACACCGCTGCAGCCACTCCCGGAACGTACGTGGTGACCGTCCGCGCCACCGACAATACGGGCCTCGCGCGCGACATCCAACAGACCTTCGTGGTCACCTCCGCTGTCGGCACCCCGCCCACCGTCAATCTCCTCGCGCCGACCACGGGTGCGGTCGTGATCCCGAATTCTTCCACGCCCATTAACCTCGCGGCTTCCGCACTCGCAGCGACTGGCACCATCACGAGTATCCAATTTTACGCGAACGGCAGCCCCCTCACGATCAATGGCGGCTTCGCCGTGACCACCGCCCCTTACGTCGGTTCGTTTAACCCCACGACCACGGGATCCTATGTCTTGGATGCCATTGCGACCGATGATCGCGGCAACACCAAGGTTTCCGCCCCCGTGACCATCACCGCCGCCTTCGGCACCCCGACGATTATCGTCACCGCCCCGACTCAAAACGCCCGCGCGACCCCGCTCGTCCCGATCACCTTCGGCGCGTCCGCCACCGCAGGCACCGGTGCCGCCGTCCTCCTCGTCGAATTTCTGATCGACGGTGAACAGGTGGGCACCCGCTCGCCCGCGGCGGGTTCGCTCGTGCCCACCTTCAATACGACGTTTGCCTGGACTCCGACGGCGGCGAACATTGGCGCACGCCGCCTCACCGTGCGCGTCACGGATACCAACTCCTTCACGGCCACCTCGGGAGTCGTCAATCTCACCGTTGCCAATGTGGTCGGAACCCCGCCGATCCTGTCGGGGCTCACGCCGGGCAACGGCAGCGTGATCCGCAGCTTCTCGACGGTGAGTTTTATCGTCAACGCCCAGGCCGGCACCGGGGCGACGATCAGTAACGTCGAATTTTTCCTCAATGGCACCAGCATCGGCACGGGTGCGCGTGAGCAACAAACCAATACGTTCCGCCGCACCTTCGATTTCAACTCTTTCGACCTCTCCGCGCTCATCGCTGACGTCAATACCGGCAACTACCCCGTGCCGCTCTACGCGATCGCCCGCGACAGCAACGGCAACCAAACGATCTTCCCGGCCCCCACTTCCCCCGTGCTCACGCTGCAAGTGACTCCGTCGACGAGCGCTGCGCCGACGGTAACGCTGCTCTCATTGGGGTTCGGCGGTCCCAATACCGTGGTTCAAAACACGCAGTTTTTTATGGTCGCTCAGCCTTCCGACGTGGACGGCACGGTCACCAGCCTCCAATTGTTCGTCAACGGCATCGCCACCGGCGGAGCGATTGGCAATCCCCAGGGCCAGGCCCTCGTCACCTACACGCCGCAGGCCGCCGGCACGTATAATCTCTACGTCGTGGCCACCGACGACACGGGCAACACCGCGATCTCCACGCCCAACGTGCAGCTCAATGTGACGGCCCTCGTGGCACCACGGACTGCCCTGATTCGTCCGACGGACAACTCCACCGTGACCACGGTCGGCGCTCCCGTCTTCCTCGAGGCGACCGCCAGCGGGGCCAACATCACCCAAATCCCGACGGTGCAGTTCATCGCTACGGCCGTCGCCGCGGCCGGCCAACGCACGACGATCAACGCCCAGCGTGTCGGCACGACGACCACCTACCGGGCTATCTGGACCCCGACGGCCCCCGACTCTTACGATCTCACCTCCGTCGCCACCGTGTCGGGTCTCCAGACGACCAGCACGGAGTCCCGGCGGGTGGTCGTGAACAACCTCGTCGGGCTCGCACCCACCGCGAGTTTCACCGTGCAGGGTGCGACCACTTCGGCCTCCACGATCAATTTTGTCGCCACGGCCGCCGACCCCGATGGCTCCGTGGTGAGCGTCGAATTCTTCCTCAATCGTAATACCATCGGCCAGGCCGTCCGTGACCCAACCGGCATTACGTGGCGGCTGGGCACCTCGCTCGTCGGCATTCCCTTGGGCGGAAACGAAGTCGTCGCCATCGCCCGCGATTCCTCCGGCAACTCGGCGGCCTCGTCGACCTCCAATATTAACATCGTCGCCGCCACCAGCCTCGCGCCCACGATTCCCCTGATCATTGCATCGCCCAACTCCGTCGCGTTCAGCCGCCAAGTCCAGTTGACCGCCAACGCCAGCGATACGGACGGAACGTTGAGTGTTCAGTATTTCGCCAACGGCACGTCCATCGGTTCCAGTAACAATGCGGGCTCCCGCTATCAGTTGAATTGGACGCCGACAGCTTCCGGAACGTTCAACATCTACGGCCTCGCCACGGATAATCAGGTCAACGGACTCTCCAACACGGCGATTTCACCGACGATTCAAGTGACCGTCCGCCGGAACAACCCCATCCAAGACGACACCGCATTCCTGCTGCAGGTGTATGCGGACATAGCTAACAACAGCAATGTCAACCCGCTCCTGCTCGCCGATCTCGCCGACCGTATCGCCGCTGGCACCACAACCCGGACGCAAGTCCTCACCGGCCTGTTGGGCGAAACCGGCTTCCTCGCGCCCGTCAATCTCCTCGCGTCCTACTACGTCTTGATGGGCCAATGGCCGACCCCGGCGAATTACACGAACCTGCTCGCCACCGCGCGCGGCAGCCTCGCCAATGCCATCGGGCAAATCCTTTCGTCGAACGAATATTTCCTGAAATACGGCATCGTTCCTACGACCGCGCTCCTCAATAATCCTCTCAGCCTGATTCCGGCCGACACCTTCATCAATCGCCTCTGGGCCGCGGCGGGCCTCGGTAGCCCGAGCAGCCTGCAAAACCTCCAGTTCCGCAGCAACAACACGGCCAGCCTCACCCTCGGGCGCGGCTATAATGCCGGTGGCGTGGGCATCAATACCGCGCTCGCCGAGTTCATTACGCTCACGAACTCGACGAACACCGCGCTCTTCAACCAAGCGCGCGCCGCCGCACTCTATTATCAAATCGATCGTCCGCCGACTCCGCCCAACGTGCCCGCGAACGACATTACCGACGCCATCGCGGTGCGCGTCGCGGGACTCGTGAAACTGGCCGACGACGCGGCCCGCGCGGATGCCGTCCTGAAAGATATTCTCTACACGTATCGCTACGTCACGTTCTTGAAGCACCCGCAATCGCTCGTCGTGTCGCCGCGCTCTGGCGCGATCTTCACGGCCGAAGCGCTCGGAGCCCCGCCGCTCATTTATCAGTGGCTCTTCAACGGCACGCCGATCGCCAACGCCAACGGCCCCATCCTCAGTCTCACCAATGTCGATACGAGTCGCGTGGGCACCTACACCGTCGTCGTCACGACGACCGCCGGTTCCGCCACCAGCGACCCCGCCACGTTGACGCTCTCCAGTACGCCGACCCGCGTCGCCAATATTTCGACCCGCGGGGTGACGGCTGGCGGCAACCAAGCCTTGATCGCCGGATTTGTCGTGGCCAACGCGCCCGGTGCTCCGCCCAATCAGACGCGCCAGATGCTGATCCGGGTGATCGGCCCTTCACTCAACGGACCGCCGCTCAACTTGAATGTGGCCGGTGCGCTCAACAACCCCGTGGTCGAAGTCTATAACTCGGCCGGGGTGCCTATCCTGACCAACGACAATTGGGGCAATCAAAGTGGCAATGCCGCGGCCAGTGCCACCCAAGTGACCGCCATCCAGCAAGCCACGACCCGCGTCGGCACGTTTGCGCTCGCGCCGAATTCCCAAGACGCCGTCGTCTTCGCCACCCTCCCGGCCGGCAACTACACCGTCCAAGGCTACGGGGCCAATCCCGGTGCCTCTGGCGTCGTCTTGATCGAGGTTTACGATGCGACGGTGGCCGCTACGACTGCCACCAGTCCGCGCGCTTCGAATGTCGCCACCCGTGGCGAGGTCGGCACCGGCGCAAACGTGCTGATCGCCGGTTTCGTGATCAACGGCACGGCCTCGCGCCGGATGTTGCTCCGCGGCGTCGGCCCCACGCTCACCCGCTTCGGACTCGGTCAGAATGCGGTCCTCGCCGATCCTCAGCTCACGCTCAAAGACGCCGCCGGCGTCACGCTTCGCACCAATGACGACTGGTCGACCGGTGGTGATGCGGCCATCATTGCCGCCGCCTCAGTCTCCGGCGGAGCCTTCGCGCTCGCTAACGGGAGTAAGGATGCCGGCATGATCATTATGCTCCCGCCCGGTGCCTACACGGTGCAACTCAGTGGAGTGGGCAACACGACGGGCATCGGCATCGTCGAAGTCTACGACGTCGATCCGTAAGAAAATTTGAGAGCTGAGGGTTGCGTGTTACTCCTTCCCTTCGCGTGCTGCTTTTGTGATTCCTCGCGCCCGAATAGGGGCTCGCCACTCGTGACCACGCGCTCTCAACTTTGCTCTTCCCCCCATGTCCAAATGGCTTCTCGTTGACGGCTTCAATCTCATCTATCGCTGCTATTTTGCGCTGCCGGATTTGACGCGGACCGACGGCTTTCCTACCGGTGCGCTGCACGGTTGGGTCAAGTCGCTCTGGAAACTCGCCGATCAAGAGAAGATCGAGGGCACGTTGGTGTTTTTCGATCTCGGCGGTTCGCAGGACCGGCTCGCGCTCCATCCGGAATATAAAGCGCAGCGCGAGGAAATGCCCGAGGCCCTGCAAAAACAGATCGAGCCCGTCAAGGCGCTCACTCGCGCCATGGGGCTCGTCGGCATCGAACAGCATGGCGTTGAGAGCGACGACCTGCTTGCCGCCCACGCGGTTGCTTTTGCCAGCGCGGGCCACGAGGTCATCATCCTCAGTAGCGACAAAGATTTTGCGCAGATCGTCGGCCCGCGCATCAAGATGATGCTGCCCCCGACGTCCGCGAACCCGAAGCTGGGCTGGCGGCTCCTCGACGCTGCGGGGGTGATGGAAAAATTTGGCGTGCCGCCCGCGCACATTGCCGAATACCTCGCGCTCGTGGGTGATACCGCCGACAACATTCCCGGGATCACCGGTGTCGGCCCGAAGACGGCGTCAAAGTGGTTGGCAGAGTGGGGGAGTCTGGACGGGGTGATCGCGCACGCTGCCGAACTAAAGCCCGAGCGCTTCCGTGAACCGGTCGCCGCCGAAGCCGAAAAACTCTGCCGCAATCTCAAACTGACGACGCTCAATCTCTCGCTCGCAACTCTGCCCGCCGAAAAAACCGCGCCGCAAGTGGCCGAGCTATTGCGCCTCCTCGAAGCCTACGAGATGCGCGGCACCCTCGCCGAAGCCCGCCAGCGTTATTATCAGGCGGAACTGTTCTAGGTCCTACGAGAAACGATGACGATGAGCGGCTCGGACTCGGTGCGTGGGGGCGTTGAGGGAGGTCGGGTTAAACTGAGCAGGGGTAGCCGTCGCGCCACCGAGTCCGGTTAATCCATGCGCCGTCGTCACGCCGGCCAAGCTGGCCCTGAGGAAATTGCTTGAAGGCCTTCGCTGCGGCGTGTCCCTTGGCCTAGTGTCTGAAAAAGCGCCACTCCTCATGCTCGGTCTGCCCAAGGGCAGCCTTGAAGAATCCACCAAGAACCTGTTCGGGAAAGCGGGCTGGAATATCACGACTAGCTCGCGTTCTTACACGGCTTCGATCGATGATCCCGAACTCGATGGGCGCTTTGTGCGCGCGCAGGAAGTGAGTCGTTACGTGGAGCACGGTTTTTTCGATTGCGGCCTCACCGGTCACGACTGGGTGCTGGAAAACAACTCCGATGTAGTCGAGGTGTGCGACTTGATTTACAGCAAGGCGTCCACGTTGAAGTCACGCTGGGTACTTTGCGTGCCCGAGTCTTCCCCAGTGAGGACTGTCGCCGATCTCGCCGGCAAACGCATCGCCACCGAACTCTTCAATACCACTAAGCGTTACTTTGCGCAAAAGGGCGTGAGCGCGGAGATCGAGTTTTCGTGGGGAGCGACCGAAGTGAAGGTGCCCGACCTCGTAGATGCCATCGTGGACATCACGGAGACGGGCAGTTCCCTGCGTGCGAATAAACTTCGCATCGTGGATACCTTGCTTGAGACGAACACCAAGTTCATCGCCAACAAGGCCAGCTGGGCCCATCCCGCCAAGCGGAAAAAGATTGAGACGATCGCGCTGCTTTTGCGGGGAGCGCTGGAAGCCGGCTCCAAGGTCGGCCTCAAAATGAATCTCCCGAAGGCCGCACTCGAGTCCGTGGCCAAAGCTCTGCCGGCCCTGCGCAATCCGACGATCTCCCCGCTCAGTTCACCAGATTGGATCGCCCTCGAAACTATCATCGAAGAAAGCGTCGTGCGGGAAATTATTCCACGGCTCAAGGAACTAGGCGCCGAAGGCATCGTCGAATATCCGCTCAACAAGGTCGTCTACTGAAGCGAGTTTTCCGCGTCTGTGTTTATGAGTAAAGTCACCCTCGGCCTCCTCCAGCACGCCTGCGGCGCTGATCCCAAAGCCAACCTGAAGAAAACCATCGCGCTCACCGAACAGGCCGCGAAAAAGGGCGCGAAGATCATCTGCACCCAGGAGCTGTTCCGTTCGCAGTATTTCTGCCAATCCGAGGACCACGCCCACTTCGATCTCGCCGAATCCATTCCGGGTCCGAGTTCTGCGGCTTTCCAGAAGATCGCGAAGAAATTTGGCGTCGTAATTGTCGCTTCGCTCTTTGAGCGGCGCGCGTCCGGCCTTTACCATAACACCGCGGTCATCATCGATGCCGACGGCTCGCTGCTCGGCATTTACCGGAAGATGCACATC
>SYGN01000223.1 GCA_005799525.1 Opitutaceae bacterium
CCGCCGATCTCAACCTACAGGTCTTCTTCTGCCATCCGCACAGCCCTTCGGAGCGCGGCACCTGCGAAAGCCAGAACGGTCGCATCCGCCACTACCTGCCCAAGGGCACGGATCTGTCGCTCGTCTCTTTTCAGCAACTCAGCGCTTATCAGCAAATGCTCAACGAGCGTCCCAGAAAAATCCTTGGTTGGAAGTCCCCTGCTCAATGTTTTCGTGAACTCCTTATATCAAATCTTTCTTCAAGTTGATCCTTGAATGTGCCCCTCGCCGCCGCCTCGCCCTTGTCGTCAACAACGTTCGTTTCCTCCTCTCGCCGGAGTGCCCGGTGCCGAATCTCGGTTCGGCGCAACTGAGCCGCGTGGTCGCGCAACTCAGCGCCGACTGGCAGGCCCGCTATGCTCATCCGAGCCTCGTGGTGGAGACCTTCGTCGATCCCGAGTATTTCCAAGGCATGGTCTACCACGCGGGCGGCTGGACCGAACTGGGCCAGACCAAAGGCAACGGACGCAACGCGCGGGATTACTTTGAAGCGCGCGGCCGGCCGAAACGCCTCTTCGCGCGCGAACTGGTGCGCCACGCGCGCCGCACCCTGCAGGCCGAGCACCTCAAATCCGCGCTCGCGCCGGTCGAGGCGAAGGTGCCCCCGCGCAGCACGCTCAAGGCAGCCGAGCTGCGCTCGCTCGCCGGGCACTTCCGCGCTGTACCCGACTACCGCTGCCGCCTCGGACTGTATCCAGTTTATGCCCTTCTCGGGATCGTGGCCTGGGCCCATCTCGCCACCGCGCCGCGCGGCCAGAAAGATTTGGCCATGTTTGCCCGCCTCCTCTCGTCAGCCCAACGCGCCGCGCTCGGCGTGCGCGCCAGCGCCGACGGTAAATATCCGGCCCCCAGCCAGCCCACCTTCAGCCGGCTGTTCAAACGCCTCTCGGCCGCGCGCGTCGAGCGCGCTCTGCTTGACCATCAGCGCCAGGTGCGCGGCGTACCGCCGGCCACCGAGATCGTCATCCTCAACGGCAAGGTGCCCGCCTATAGCCTGATCCTCAACGTGGTCAGTCCCGTCACCTCGCCCAGCCAGTATTTTTTGGGCAGCGAAGTGGTCGCGGCCAAGACCAACGAGATCCCGGCTGCGCGCGCGTTGCTCGAGCGACTCGATCTGACCGGCCAGTTCGGCAGCCTCGACGCAAGGCACACACAGGACACGACTGCCCGCGCCATCGTCATGGAACACGGCGGCGACTTCTTGCTGACGGTCAAAGCCAACCAGCCCAGCGTCCAGACGGCGGTGCAAACCCACGTGCCCGATCCGGGCTCCCTTTTTTGATTGCCTGAAAGATTCTGCAGCCCTGCGCTGGACCGACCTCGAAAAAGGGCAGCCGGTGACCCGCACGATTCTGGTGCGCGGCCTTGACGCGGAAGCCGCCGGCTTTTCTTTCGTAGCGCAATGCGCTCGCCTGCAGCGCGAACGCGTCCGCCAGCAACCCGAAACTGTCGAGCTGATCACCAGCCGCCCCCTGACCGCCCTGCCGAAGGCCCCGTGGCTCGGAGCCACGATCCAACACTGGGGCATCGAGACCGGCCTGCACGCGCGGCTCGACGCCTCGCGCCACGACGACCGCTGCCGCCTGCGCGAACGCCACGGCGTGCACGTGCACGGCGCCTTCACCCGCTGGGCCAACAGCCTGTTCATCCACTGGCGCCAGAAACAGCCCAACGGGCGCCACCTCACCACCACCGACCACCTGGGCCATTTCGCCGAAGATCACAATCGGCGCGCGATCCGCGCCGTCAGCTCCAAGCGCTTTCGTTCGTGGATAGGCGCTAACTTTCTGGTCAGTGAACCCGATTTGGATCGCCGCGCCGGGTGTCGGCATGGAGATAAATTCGGGCACGATTTGGTGACCGAGTTGCGCCGGAGGAATCGGAGGTGTTTTCATTGCCCCACAATCCTTCCCAAATCGCGCTCACTTTGCCCACGGCATCGTCACGGCTAAGCTGCGGCAGTTCGGCAACAATCTCGGCTTTGTTCATAAGCGCAGCACTCGTGCGTAGACTGCGGCCCACGAGTCTGGGATTACACCGGTGGCTGCCGAAATGCCGCGCGCGCCGCCGCTCTCACGGGCGCTGGGACGCGGAAGAAGGTGGCGCGGATGTGGGCAAACGCGGATTCGGTCAGCACGTTGCGGACGCCAACTATTCGACCGTGACCAGCACCAGCGTCATCGAGTCATGGCCGAGGACGTCGCTGAATTCGCGTTCGTCTTCGCCTCGTCCAGCACCGCGTGAAGAGGCCCAGCGCACACTCAATCGCCAGCACAGCCCCGCAGCTCAACGCCGCCAGACCGGCCCGCGCGTCACGCCCGCATCGCGTAAAAGATTGCCTTCTCCGCACCCGCCGAGTCCATCTCCTGAGCTCCTCACTTTCGCTAATCTCTCCCCGATGCCCCGCCTCCGCACCCTTTTCGGCAACCTGTTTCGATTCGTCGTGCTCGCACTGGGTACCACCGTCGCCAGCGCTTCCGCCGCGCCTCCGCCGGTCGACTATGGCCGCGACGTCCGCCCGATCTTGTCGGACAAGTGCTACCACTGCCACGGCCCCGATGAGAGCGGACGCAAAGCCAAACTCCGCTTCGACACCAAGGATGGTGCTTTCCGCGTGAAAAATGACTCGACTGTAATCATCCCCGGCAAAAGCGCGGAGAGCGAAATCATCTTCCGCGTCACCAGCACCGACCCAGATGAAATGATGCCGCCGCCCGACGCAAAAATCGGCCGCCTTACCCCCGCCGAAGTCGCCATCCTCAAGCGCTGGATCGACGAGGGCGCACCCTTTCAAAACCACTGGGCCTTCGAGCCGCTCTCACCCGTCCCCATTCCGGCTTCCCCGATCCCAGACGCCAAACCCCAGACCCCCTATTTCCCGTCGCTTTCTCCGTCGCCCATCGACCGGCTCACCTTCGACGGACTCGCCCGCCGCAAACTCGCGCCCCAACCCGCAGCTGACCGCGCCACCCTGCTTCGCCGGCTTTCCTTCGACCTCACCGGCCTCCCGCCTTCCCTCGCGGAACTCGACGCGTTTCTCGCTGACCGCTCGCCCGAAGCCTTGCCCAAGGTCGTCGATCGCCTCCTCGCCTCCCCTCGCTACGGCGAACGCATGGCCACCGACTGGCTCGATATCGCACGCTACGCCGACAGCTACGGCTTCCAAGTCGACCGCGAGCGCGAGATGTGGCCGTGGCGCGACTGGGTCATCAAAGCCTTCAACCAAAACCTCCGCTGGGACCAATTCGTCACCGACCAACTCGCCGGCGATCTGCTACCCAACGCCACCGAAGAGCAGGTCCTCGCCACCGCCTTCAACCGCCTCCACCCACAGGAAGCCGAGGGCGGCTCTATCGAGGAAGAATACCGCATCAATTACGTCAACGACCGCGTGACCACCTTCGGCACCGCCTTCCTCGGCCTGACCCTCGAGTGCTGTCGCTGCCACGATCACAAGTTCGACCCCATTCCGCAGAAAGATTTTTACGCGCTCGCCGCGTTTTTCCAAAACATCGACGAAGCCGGGCTCTATTCTTTCTTCACCCAATCTGCGCCCACGCCGGCCATGTGGGTGCCGAACGCCGCGCACCAAGAAAAATTCGCCACCGCCACCGCAGCCGTCGCCTCGGCCGTTGCGCAACTCGCCGCACTCCGCACCACGCGCCACGACGCCTTCGCTGCGTGGCTCACGCACAATCCCGCCGCACCGATCGCCCCCGCTGACGAGTTGGCACATTTCAATTTCGACACCCGCGAAACGCCGCCTCCTCCCGTCGCCAAAGCTTCGGTCAAGTCAACCGCCCCGGCCGCCGCTGCCCCGCCGTTCGAAGAAACTGCGCTGGCGGTCGCGGAAAAACTACCCGGCGCCGGGCGCTTCGCGAACACTCTGAAGCCCGACGACTACGCTTCGACTCCCAAGGAAAACGAATCCGTCCCCGGCCGTGCCGGCGCTGGTTCCGCCATTCGCCTTTCCGGTGACCACACCATCCAGACCAAGCTCGGTAATTTTCAACGCCACGACCCGTTTACAATTTCCCTCTGGATTCAAACTCCCGATACCAAAGAGCGCGCCGTCGTCCTGCACCGCTCCCGCGCGTGGACCGACGCCGGCAGCCGGGGCTACGAGCTCCTCATCGAAGACGGCCGCGCGAAATGGTCGCTCATTCACTTCTGGCCTGGCGACGCGATCTCCATCCGCGCCATGGACTCGCTCCCCGTCAACGAATGGGTCCACGTCACCGTCACCAACGATGGCTCCAGCCGCGCCTCCGGCCTTCGCCTCTTTCTCAACGGCCAACCCGCGCGCACCGAGATCATCCGCGATAACCTCACCAAAAATATCACCGGCGGTGGCGGCGACACCATCGCTCTCGGCGAGCGCTTCCGCGACCGCGGCTTCAAAGGTGGCCTCGTAGACGACCTGCGCGTCTTCAGCCGTGAGCTCACCGCCTTCGAAATCCACCGCATTTTCTCCGCTCCTTCAGGCTCTCAACCCTCAACGCTCAACTCTCAACTTCCCCCAACCGACTTCGACACCTACCTCGCGCAGCACGACGAACCCTTCCGCACGGCCCTCGCCGCACTCACCGCCACCCGCGCCGCGCAAACCAAACTCGCCGACGAGGCCAAGGAAATTATGGTGATGCGTGAGCTGCCGCAGCCCAAGACGGCCTATCTCCTCCAACGGGGCGAATACGACCACCGCGGCGCCGCCGTCGGACCCGACACCCCCGGCGCCCTCCCACCCTTCCCCGCCGACCAACCCCGCAACCGCTTGGGGCTCGCCCGCTGGTTGACCGACCCGCGCCATCCGCTCCTCGCGCGCGTGACCGTCAATCGCTTCTGGCAATCCCTATTCGGCCAGGGCCTCGTGAAAACCGCCGACGACTTCGGCAGCCAGGGCGACCGCGCCGAATACCCCGCCCTCCTGGACTGGCTCGCCGGCGAATTCATCCGCTCCGGTTGGGATGTGAAGGCCCTCCACAAAACCATCGTCCTCTCGCAAACCTACCGCCAGCGCAGCTTCGCCACCCCCGAGATCATGGCCGACGATCCGGACAACGTCTGGCTTGCCCGCGGCCCACGTCACCGGCTGCCTGCTGAAATGATCCGGGACCAAGCGCTCGCCACGTCCGGTCTCCTCGTCGAAAAAGTCGGCGGCCCGCCCGTCTACACCTACGACATCCCCGAGTCCTTTAAACCCGCGCCCGCCGGTAAAGGCGAAGCACTCTATCGACGCAGTGTCTACACTTTCTGGAGACGCACCGGCCCCGCGCCCATGCTCGAATCCTTCGACGTCCCGAAGCGCGTGGTCTGCGTCGCCCGCCGCGACACGACGAACACCTCGCTCCAAGCCCTCGTGCTTCTCAACGGCCCCCAATTCGTCGAAGCCGCCCGCGTACTCGCCGAAAATCTCCACCGCGCCCACCCCGGCCAGCGCGATGCACTCGTCACCGCCGCTTTCCTCCACCTCCTCTCGCGCCCACCCGACGTTACCGAGCAAAAAATCCTCGCCCGCCTTTACGACGAACAACTCGCCCACTTCCGCGCCCACCCCGAGTCCGCCGCCGCCAGTCTCGCGGTCGGCGCAACCCCGCGCAACGCCACGATGCCCGCCCCCGAAATCGCCGCCACCGCCACGCTCGTGAACACCCTTATGAACCACGACACCTTCGTCGTGAAACGCTAATGAATCCCCGTCCTCCGCCGTCACCCCACTACTCACCCCTCTGCACCGGTCACGCCCAGTGGCTCTCCTTGAGCCGCCGCGAGTGCCTCAACCGCCTCGCCCTCGGGCTCGGCGGCATCGCCCTCGCCGACCTCCTCGGCCGCGACGCCACCGCCGCCACGCCCACCGCCCCTTCACTTTCACTGCCGCCGTCACTTCCGCACTTCACCCCAAAGGCCAAGCGCATCATTTACCTTTTCCAATCCGGCGGCCCTTCCCAGCTCGATCTCTACGACTACAAACCGCTCCTCAACCAGCGCCACGGCGAGCAACTCCCTGACAGCGTACGCGGCGGCCAGCGCCTCACCGGCATGTCGGGCAACCAGAGTTCGATCCCCATCGCCGGTTCGCCGTTCAAGTTTTCCCAGCACGGCCGGAGCGGCGCATGGTTCAGCGAACTCCTCCCGCACACCGCAAAAATCGCCGACGACCTTTGCATCATCCGCTCGATGCACACCGAATCGATTAACCACGGCCCCGGCGTGACGTTCATGCAAACGGGCTCGCAAATCCCCGGCCGCCCGAGTTTCGGCTCGTGGCTCGACTACGGTCTCGGCAGCGCCAACGCCAATCTCCCTTCCTTCGTCGTGCTCATTACGAAGGATAAAAAAGGCCAGCCCCTCATGTCCCATCTGTGGGGCGCCGGTTTTCTCCCCGCGAAACATCAGGGCGTGCGCTTCCGCTCCGGTGCCGATCCGGTCCTCTATCTCAACAACCCCGCCGGCGTTTCTCCAGAGAACCGCCGCCTCGCGCTCGACCGCCTCCGCGAGTTGCACGAACACCAGTTTGCCGGCACGCCCGACGCCGAGATCTCCGCGCGCATCGCCAACTACGAGATGGCGTTCAACCTCCAGACCAGCGTCCCCGAGGTCACCGACCTCAAAGACGAGCCCGCGCACGTGATCGATACCTACGGCCCCGACGCGCGCAAACCCGGCTCCTTCGCCGCCAACTGCCTCCTCGCTCGGCGGCTCGCTGAACGCGGCGTGAAATTCATCCAGCTGTATCATCAGGACTGGGACCACCACGGCGGCCTCCCCGGCGGCATCAAACGCGAGTGTCAGCAGACTGATCAACCCGCCGCCGCGCTCGTCGCCGACCTCAAGGCCCGCGGCATGCTCGACGACACCCTCGTCGTCTGGGGCGGCGAATTCGGCCGCACCAACTACTGCCAAGGCCAGATGACAGCGAACAACTTTGGCCGCGATCACCACCCGCGCTGCTTCTCACTCTGGATGGCCGGCGGTGGGATGAAACCGGGCGTGACCTACGGCGAGACCGAAGACTACGGCTACAACATCGCGAAGGATCCCGTCCACATCCATGACCTGCACGCGACGATTCTCCACCTCTTCGGCGTCGATCACGAGCGCCTCACCTACAAATTCCAAGGCCGTCGCTACCGCCTCACCGACGTCTTCGGCAAAGTCGTCAAAGACATCGTGGCTTAACAGAACGGCGGTTTCCCCAACGCCGGATTTTCTCTCCCACGCAACACTGTCGACCCTTCACCCGTCGCGGGTTTACGGACCACCGTTCGCTTCCGCCCACACGCGCGCCAACACCGGCTTGATGATCGCCGTAAAGGCAACGTAGGCCGGCGGGTGAAAATGAAGTTTGTCGGCGACGTAGAGATCGAGCCGCGGGTGACCGTCGGCGTCCACCAACGCCGGATTGATGTCCACAAAGGTGCGGCCGGGCGTGGCCGCGCAATAGGCGCGCGCCAGAGCATTGTAGTGATCCACGTCCACCCACAGCGGGACGCGATCCGGCGACCGCGTAGCCGAAACGTAGATCAGACCCGTCGCCGGATACCGGGCACGCACGCGCTCGGAGAATTCTCGGAAGCGCGCGAAGATCACCTCCGGCGCATCGGCCGGCTTGGTTTTGATATCGTTGCTCCCGCAATAGTAGACGATGACTTTCGGCGCATAGGGCGGCACGACTTGTTCGAAGCGCGCAAGCTGGTCACCGGTGCGCGAGCCGCCAAACGCGCGATTCAACACGGGCAGCGGCGCCATGTGTTCGGCCACGTCTTTCCATTGGCGAAAAATGCTACTGCCGACGAAGAGGATGCCGCCTTTGACCGGGGCCTGCGCACGATCTGCCTCGGCAAACGCTTTGAACGAAGGCTCATATTGCGTCCACCGTTTATCCGCATCGTCGGCAGCGCGGACGAGGCACGGCAAGACCAAGAACAGGACCAGCAGGCGCAGGGGGTGGGATTTCATAGTGCAAAAAAACGGATGAAAAATTGGCAGAACAGCGCGCCGACGACAATCATTGCCAACCCCCACAGCAACATCTGCCGGAAAAGTTTCTTCGCATCGCCGCCGGCCGGCAACCCGGCGATACAGAGCGCGCCGATCGTCGACAGCGGCGACACATCCACGATGGCCGCGCCGACATTGATACTGAGCGCGATCTCCAGCGGATTTCCGCCGCCGAGCTTCGCGACCAATCCCGAGACTATCGGCAGAAACGCCGGGTAGACGACGCCGGACGTGGAGCTGTAGGTGGAGATCAAGCCAGTCACAAACGCCATGGCGCCGTTGACAGTTCCGGGCGTGGCGATCTGCGCGAGGAGCGATGAAAACAGATCCATCCCGCCAGTCTTCTCCAAAACACCGACCAACACGCTCACTCCCGAAACCATGAGCAACACCGACCACGGGACGGCCGCCACCGCCTCTGGGTCTTCCACCGTGCGCGCCATGATCAGCAACGCCGCCGCCGCAAACGCTGAAAGGCCCGGGTTGATCTTAAACGCCACGACGCCCGCGATCCACATCGCCAATACACCCAAAGTAAACCACTGCCGGGCCGTGAGCATCGCATCATCCGCGGTGACTGCCGCCACGCGCGGTGTCCGCAGGAGTTTAAGTCCGCCGAACAGCAAATACGCGGCTCCCGCCACGAGCGCATGCGCGACGAAGTTCGCCGCAAAAATACTCCAGTCGTTGTGCGGCAATCCTGCCTTGTGCATCTGCGCCTGCACAATCACCCCCACCGCGCTAAAAGGCGACAGGTTGCCGGCATTCGCGCCATTGGCGACCATCAGCGCCATCAGAAACGGCGAAACGCCCGCCGTAATCCCGGCCGTCATCGCCAGCGGTGCGACCAAGGCGCTGGCAGCAATCGCGCCCGGGCCGATCATCGAAAGCACACAAGCCAGTCCAAAAAACAGCGGCGGTAGCAGCGAGGGCGTGCCGCCGCAGAGTCGCACGCCGCGTCGCGCGAGCACCCCCAGAGTGCCGTTGATCTGGGCGATACCAAACAAGAGCGTCACGCCGGCGAGAGTCAGAAACAGCGACGACGGGAAAAGCCCGAGCACCACGTCAGGTTTCCATCCGGCGGAATAAATCCCCACCGGAAACGCCAAGGCCACCGCGAGGATACCGACGTTGATCCGCGAGGTCAGGCTGAGGAAAATCACCGCCAGCAGCGCGAGGAGGGAAAGCGTGGCGGGGCTCATGGCGCGGTCGGCGTAGACTTAAGCAAATGCTTCTGCACCTTGCCCAACGCCGTGCGTGGAATCGCCGCCACGCGCACAAACGCCCTCGGTTGTTTGAATGACGCGAGCTGCGTGCGCAGGCGCGCCACGGTGGCGGCCTCTTCGAAGGTCGCCGCGTCCACCACCACGTAGGCCACTGGCACTTCGCCACGCACCGGATCGGCGACGCCCACGACCGACACCTCGCGCACGCCAGGCTGCTCAAGAATCAACTCCTCGATCTGTCGGGGATAAATATTAAAGCCGCCGGAGATGATAAGATCGCTACGGCGGCCCTGGAGCGTGATGTAGCCGTCCGCCGCGCGCACCCCGATGTCGCCCGTACGAAACCAACCCTCGCTCCACGCCGCCGCCGTCGCCTCAGGACGCCGCCAGTAACCCGAGCACACATTCGGCCCTTTCACCCACACTTCGCCCGTCGTCCCAGCGGGCACGGCGGCAGCGGCCTCATCACAAATCCGCACCGCGACGTGCGCCAGCGGCAGTCCGACCGTGCCGGGGCGTCGCTCGCCGGCGTAAGGATTTCCAATGTTCATCAACGTCTCCGTCATCCCATAGCGCTCCAGAATCACCGAGCCATAAAGCTGCCGGAATTTTTCGTGCACCTCCGCCGGCAACGGAGCCGAGCCGGAGACCGCGAGCCGCAACCGTGCACCGATCTGCCGCGCCACGACCGAAGGCAGCTCCAGCAAACGGATAAACATCGCCGGCACGCCGAAGAACAAAGTCGGTTGATACTCGTCGAACCACCCCGGCGCTTTCACGTGCTCGAATCGTTCGAGCAGGCGCATATGACAGCCGCTGAAGAGCCAACAGTGCAGCCCATTCGCGAGGCCGTGCACGTGAAAGAGCGGCAACGTCGCGAGGTAGCGATCCGCTACCGTGATATCCCACGCCGTCACCAGCGTCAGCGCATTGGTCGCAAAGTTGCCTTGCGTCAGCACCGCCCCTTTCGACGCACCCGTCGTGCCCGACGTATAGATGAGCGCCATCGGGGTATCCGCATCCGCGGGCACCGCGATCCGCGTGGCGGGTTGTGCCGCCGCCTCCGCGACCAGAGCGTCCACGTCCCACACGACAACATCGGTCGGGATCAACGGCGCCAAATCGCGCGACGTGACGACCGCCGTGGGCTCGGCGTCGCGCACGATGTGCGTGAGCTCGCGCTCTCGGTAAAGCACATTGATCGGCACGATGATCAGGCCGAGCTTGGCGCCCGCGAGCCAGAGATCGATCACCTCGACCCGATTTTGCAGAAAGAATGCGACCCGATCACCCGCCTTGGTTCCGCGGGCTTGGAGCAGGTACGCGAGCCGATTGCTGCGGTTTTCCAAATCACCAAAAGTAAATGCACTCCGCCGTCCGTCCCCGCCCATAAACTCCAGTGCCGGCCGCGTGGCCCGGGCAATTAAGGAAAGGTCAAAGAGGGGTACGAGGGACATAAACGTGGGTTTAGCCAACGGACCGGAGACTTCGAGCACGATTACTCCGCCGAGCTCTGAACCGGTCCAAGGTGACGGGGAAACTTCACACCCTCCCACCGCGCCACGACCGCCGGCGCAGCGCAATGCCCAATCACATTCACACTCGTACGAATCGGATCGATCAACGCGTCAATGCCGAGAAGCAACCCCAGCCCCTCCAAGGGCAGGCCGAAGCTTTGAAACAGCGCCGTGAGCACGACGAAGTTCGCGCGGGGAATTCCCGCGACGCCCTTGCTCGTCAGTTTCAGCGTGAGCAAAATCAGTAACTGTTGATCGAACGACAGCGGGACATTCGCCGCCTGCGCGACGAACAGCGTCGCGAGCCCGAGGAACAGCGTGCTGCCGCAGAGGTTCAGACTGATGCTGAGCGGCGCCACTACGCCCAGAATGCGATGAGGCACGCCGAAGCGCTCCATGTTTTCCAAAGTCTGCGGGAGCGCCGCCGCACTCGACGTGGTCGCAAACGCGATGAGAAAGGGCTCGCGCACAAAATGGATGAAGCGGCGCAGCGGCAGACCAAACGCGACGAGCGAACCACCCAACACCGCCACCAGAAAAAGCAGCTCCGCGCCCCACGCCGCCGCGAAAAGGCGGGCCAAGCCGGTCAGCACGTCCACCCCTCCCGACGCCACCGTGCCGGCCATCGCGGCGAACACCGCCGCCGGCGCCAGATACATGATGAAGTGCGTAAAACGAAACGCGATCGTCACCACGGCATCCGCCAGTTCGAGCACCGGCCGCGCCTTCTCCCCGACCGACAAACACGCGACGCCGAAGAGAAAACAAAAGACGACAATCTGCAGCACGTCGCCCCGCGCCATCGCATCCACGATGCTCGTGGGAAACGCATTCACGAGCACGTCCATGAACGACATCGCTGGCGCGCCCACCGTCGCCTTGGCGACCAGCGCGACGCCATCCCCGGGGCGCACGATCACCGCCGCAAACCAGCCGAGCAACAACGCCAGCGTCGTAGCCACCTCGAAGTAGAGGAGCGCCTTCCATCCGAGCCGGCCCAGATCCTTCATGCCACTCACGCCACCGACCGCGCGCACCAACACCCCGAAAAGCACGGGCGCAATGATTGCGCGAATGAGCCGCAGAAAAATATCGCTGATAAACTTCAGGTGCGGCGCGACGCCGGGCGCGGCCAACCCGAACGCGATTCCGCCCACGGCCGCGAGCAGCATCCACTGCGCGAGCGAGATCCCGCGCAAGGCGCACCACGCACGCTCCCCCAAGCCAACAGTGTCTGAACGATGAGCAGGCGAGGACATTAGGGTCAGGGTTTCTTGAGCAGGTCGTCGAAGGCGCGCTGGAAATACGCCAGCGGCTGGGCACCCGCGATCGTCGCTTCAGTTCGTCTTCCGTCGGCGCTCCATTTCGAAATCACAAAGGTCGGCGTGCCCCTGATTTTCAAGCGCGCCGCCAGCTCAAAATCCTTCGTAACGGCGGAGCGCACTCCGCGGTCTTGCAGGCAAATCTTCAACTCGCTCCGGTCGAGCAGCGGGCTCTTCGCTACCAACGCCTCGAGCACGCTCGGCGCCCGGTGAGCCACGGAGAACAGACCGTCTAACAATTCCCAATACTTCCCCTGCCGCTGCGCACAGCGCGCGATCGGGAAAATCTTGCCATACTGCTCGGACTCATCGTCCGAAGCGTTGACCACGACCCATTGAATTTTACCCGTCTCGATATAGTCCTTACGCAGCGTCGGAAACACCTGCTCGTGAAATGTCCGGCACTGGGCGCATTTGAAATTCGAGATTTCCACGACCAACACCGCCGCCGTATTCACGCCGAGCACAGGGCGGCCCGTCAGCTCGAACGGCGGTCCAACGCGCGTCTCCGCCGCCCACGACCGGACCTCGCCATGACCCAGCCCACGCAGGACCGCCGCGGCGAAGAAACGGAAGAGGTTGGAGAAGAGACGACGCATAAACGCGGCCACCCACACCACCGGGGTGCGAACGACCAACGGCAATTTAAAACCGCGTCCTCACGCCCACGCGGAACATGCGGCCGACCTGGTCAAACAGGCCCGGATCCGTGGGCATCGGCGTCGCCCCGCCGCTGCGCGGCGCATACGTCGGATCGCGGTCGAGGAGGTTGGCGATGTTCAGATAGATCTCCGTCCGCCAGCGCTGGCGCATCGTGGGCAGGCGAAAGGCGACTTGGCCGTCGAAATAGGCGGTCGAGGGCACGTTGTTGTAGTCGGTCGTCACGCCTAGGACGCGCGTCTTGTCCCACGTCATCCGGCCAATGTAGCGCATCTGGAGGAAACTCGAGATCGCCCTGCGCGAATGGTTCAACGACAGCGTGCCTCGCACGTGCGGCATCGCCGAGGAGCCGCTCCCGGCATTCGCCAGACCGTTGCCGGCGAAATTGATCGTCGGGGCGAGCGGCGAAGCACGAGAGTACTCGTCGATATAGCCGGCGACCGCCCGTACTGTCAAATCTCCGGGCTGGGCGTTGGCAAACCAGGTGTTGAGCGGCAAACGGTAGCTCGCCTCAAAATCCACACCGCGGGAAAACTCGGAGTTGAGGTTGACCGACGAAATCTGCGTGCGAATGACGGCCCGCGGGCTGGCGGAAGTGG
Organism: Opitutaceae bacterium; assembly: GCA_005799525.1. Classification (GTDB taxonomy): domain Bacteria; phylum Verrucomicrobiota; class Verrucomicrobiia; order Opitutales; family Opitutaceae; genus GAS368. The sequence continues at coordinate 13,365 of SYGN01000223.1, forward strand.
GGCCGCGCGTCACGAAGGAGCAGAGCGGCGAGGCTGGATTGAGCGAACACTCGCGCACCGCATCTTGCCCTCCGGCGAGAAAAATGGCGTCGCTGATCTTCGTGGTATAAAAATCCACCGCGAAATTTGCACCCTTCAACCAGGACGGCTGGTAGACGAAGCCCACGACTGCGGAGTTCGCCACCTCGGGCTTCAGATTGGGATTGCCGCTCGAGACTCTGGGCACGCCCTGAAATGTCAGGCCGGTGCCGCCGGGAAAATTATCGTCGATATTCGAGTTCTGCTGGGTCCCTACGGTAAACAGCTCGCTGATGTTGGGTGCGCGGATGTCGCGGGAGCGCGAGGCGCGGAGACGAAGATCGGAGTGGAGCTGCCAGACCATCCCCGCTTTCCAGCTCTCGGCATCGCCGCTCGTGGAGTAGTTCGCATGCCGGGCCGCCAGATTGGCTGTCACCTGTTTGGCGAAGGGGAGATCCTTGATGATCGGGATCTGGAATTCAGCGAACTCCTCGATGATGGTGTAGTCACCGGAGAAGGGCTGGGTGTTGGCCAAGCGATAGCCCGCAGCCGCCGAGGTCGCATCTGACCGCGTCGTGGATTTGAGACTCCGCCATTGCGCCCCGACGGCCACCGCGAGGGGTCCGGCGGGCAATGTGAACAGATTGCCGGTGATCTTGGTGTCCGCCACGTCCTGCGTAGTGGTCTCGTCAAATCTCGTCGTGCCCATCACGTAGTCCAGCGCCGCCCGGGACGGCGAACCCGCGCCAAAAGGATTGAAGGCGACGGCCTCGGGATTGGCCGCCAAGGCCCGCGGGACAATTTGACCACCCACCACTACGGCATCGGCCGCCACCGCCATACGGGCGAGGATCAAGTTATTGGTGATCGGGATACTGATATCGTTCGTGCCCCATTGGTAGGACGTTTCCCAATTCCATTGGCCGAGCTTGGCGTTGAACCCGACCAACAGGCGGCGGTTCTTATCGTTGACGTGCGATTCGGTCAGCCCGCGCTCCAGCGTGAGGCGGTTCATGGTAAACGAGGTCACGCCGAGCGAAGTCATCCGCGCCACCAAATCGGGCGCGACCTGGGCGAGAAAGGCGTTGCCGCGCTGGATCGTCAGCAGGTGCGTCGTCGGGCTGTTTTGCTGATCCGCCATGGTTTCGCTATAGGATCCCTCCGCGAAGACCGTAATGTGATCGAGCAGTTTAAAGTCGGACCGGAGAAACATGTTCTTCCGCGTCAGCGGCCGGACGATCTCTTGCGACGTGCCGATGCGGAAGCCGTCGCCACCACTCTGGAAACCGTTGGTGGTGCCGACCGTAGTCGAGAGTTTGCCGTAATCGTAAGGACTCTGCGTGCCACCAGGACCAAACTTGATGCCGCGAATGAGCGCATTGTTGGCCGCCGTGCCGCCCGCACCGTTGACAATGTGACCGCCTGTCGTGAAGGGCGACCGGATATCCGTCGCGCGAACCGCCTTGGTCGTGTTGGTCGGATCGGGGATCTGATTAGTTTCTTCGCGGCGGGATGCTCGCCCGTCGCCGTTCACGCCTTTGCTGACCGCATACTCGGCGTTGAAGATGACATGTCCGCGGCCCTTGAAGTAGTCCGTCCCGTAGGTGACCGCTCCTTTGTATTCCTGGTTGTCGCCTTTCTGGGACTGGCCCACGACCACATCGGATTTGAAACCAGTGAGCTCTTTGTTGAGCACAAAATTCACGACCCCACCGACGGCATCCGAGCCATAGGCGGCGGACGCGCCGCCGTTCACGACATCCACACGATCAACGAGTCCTTGCGGAATGAGATTCGCGTCGATCTGGCCGGTTGGGCCACTGGGCGTAAAGCGCCGGCCATCGAGCAGCGTCAGCGTGCGGGTTAACCCAAGTGCACGGAGATTGAGGAAATTGGCGCTGCTGTTCCCCGTGCCACCGCCATTCGTCTGCCCGCCACCGGGCGCGATCGCGGGCAGTTGCTTGAGACCTTCCGCAAAATTAACCGGAGAAGCTGCGATGAGGCTGATCTGATCAATGACGAGCACCGGCGTCGGCGACGTGAACGTGCTCGCCCCCTTGATGTGCGATCCGGATACGCTGAAGGCCTCGAGCTTGAGGACTTCGCCGGCGGCGGGTCGCAGTGCCGCCGGTGCGGCTGCAGTCTGGGCGTCGGTGGTCGTCACGAGGCCGGCACACAGTGTGGCCAAGACCAGGCGGGCACTCGCCAGCCGTGAAGTCGGAATGGAATTGAGCAGGGTGTTCTTACTCGGGTTCATTAGTTTCGAGGGTGGGTTGCAGTGTTAGGGAAAGGATCTGCGGGCGCGGTCCGCCACGGGTTGAAATCGGAAAAGTGCTTTGGGCGTGGTCTCCAACACCGTCCGACGAGCAGCGGGATCTGTGATCCAGCGGTCGAGTTGCGCGCGGGCGTCGGCGTATTCCTCCGCGTGCTCAAACTGCGTGTGCGGCCAATCACCGCCCCACAACAGCTGCTCGGGACCAAAGGCCCGCAGGAGCAGCGGCGCCGCCGCATCGGCGATCGCATCGCCAATACCGTCGGGGCCGTTGCGATACGCACCGGAGAGTTTCACCCAGAGCCGCCGCGTCGGGGCCTGCGCCAGCAAATACTTGAAGCCCGGATCTTCGACGCCGAGTTTCGGATCGGGGCGGCCAAAGTGATCGACGACGACGTTGAGGCCCGCCGCCAGCAGTGGTCCAACCAAGCTCGGGAGGTCGCGCGCTTCGCGTTGCACCTCGACGAGCCAGTCCAGTCTCTGCAACTCCCCCAGCAACACCGGCCACGGTGCCGTCTGAAAGTTCGGCAGTGGCTGTCCGACGAGATTGAGCCGGATACCGACGACACCCGCCGCAGCCAACTGCGCGAGTTGCGCCGAGCCGATGCCCAGATCGACCACCACGACCCCGCGCAACCGACCCGGGTGGGCGCGGAGTGCGGCCAGCAGCAACGTGTTGTCGGTCCCCAGAAAGCTCGGCTGCACCAGCACCCCATGGGAAATACCGTGCGTGGCGAACTGTTGAAACAGCTCCGCCAGCGTCGCGTCGTAAGTGGGCACGTAACGGGCACCTGCCACCGGGGCGGAAGCGCGTTGGAAAATATGAGCATGTGTGTCCACGGCGATGAGGTTTGAAGCAGAGAGAACAGTCACGCGGTCTACGCCGCGCCCGCTCGCAGCGAGCAGGAGAACCGCAGCCAAAATTCGAGCAGAAATTGCAGCGCGCGAAATCATGCGCAGGCGCACCGGAGCGGCGCGTTTAAATACCCGGTTGCGTCCACGTTCACCGCCCTACCTGAGTCGACGTCGAGTCGCCGGCCCTTGGTCTCGGGCAGCAAACACACGGCCACGATCACGAGCGAATACGCCAGCGCCGCGTCGATGCCGATCGCGCGGCCCAGCGGCATGGATTCGCTCATGTGCCCGACGAGCCACGGAAACCCGGCCGACGCGATGCGCCCGAAATTGTAGCAGAAGCCCACCCCGGTGCCGCGAATCCCGGCGGGATAGAGTTCATTAAACAATGCGCCCAAGCTCGCGGGAATTCCGGCGGCAAAAAAACCGAGCGGAAACCCCAGCACCAGCATCTGCCCGTCCGTCAGCGGCAAAAACAAATAAACGATCCCCGTGGCGACGCAGCAGACCGCAAACAGCAGAATATTTTTCCTCCGGCCAATCCGATCAAGCAACTGGGCGCTCACCATACAGCCGCACCAAAACGCCACGATGATCACCGCGAGATAACCACCCGTGCTCAATACGGAGAGTTGTCGCTCCGTTTTTAGAAACGTCGGCAGCCACGTCATCAGCGCGTAGTAGCCACCGTGGGCACCGACGCCGAGGAGCGCTCCCACGAGTGTCACCCGCCGCATGCCCGGAGAAAAAATTCCGAACAGACCTCCCGCCCGCTGGTTCGGCGTTGGCGCGAAACTTCCCCGTGCTCGGGTCTCGGGAATCGCCCGCCGCACATAGACAACAAACAGCGCGGGCAACAGACCGACCCCAAACATCACGCGCCATGCGGGCTCCCCCGGCAGCCACCACCCGAGCATAGCATAAATGAGCACCGCCCCGCCCCACCCTACCGCCCACGCACTCTGCACCGTCGCCAGAACTTTGCCGCGATGCTCCGGCCGGATCGTCTCCGCCATCAACACCGCGCCGGCCGCCCATTCCCCACCGAAACCGAATCCTTGCAGCGCCCGCAGCACAAAAAGCTGCGTCCCGTTTTGGGCGAACGCACAAACAAACGTGCACACGGAAAACCAGACAATCGTCACCTGCAAAATGCGCACTCGCCCGTAACGGTCCGACAGCGCTCCGGCGACCCATCCGCCCAGGGCCGACGTCACCAGCGTGACACTGCCGATCGCACCGGCCTCAGAATTATCCATGCCGAAGGCCACGATCAGCGCGGGTAAGGCGATGCTGAACATCTGCACATCCATCGCATCCAGCCCCCAACCCCCGAAGCAGGACCAAAAGGTCCGGCGCTCGGGCGGGTTGATTTCACGATACCAGCGAAACATGGGGTGATGGGTTGGGAAAATTGGTCGGGATTGCGTGGAGGCGTTTCCCAGATTGGCCGGCGCGGTGGGGTGTGCGGCTACCGGATTTCAACTTGGTAGCGGAACTCACTCGCCGGCCCCCGTGACTGCCGCCACTCCAGCGGCTGGCGATCCGCACTCAGCGCCACCCGTTCGATCACGATCACCGGTTCACCGGCCTCGAGTTCCAGCAGTCGGGCATTCTTCGCCGACACCGCCTCGGCACTCAAGGTCTCCTGCGCCGACGCCACCATCACGCCGCAATATTGCTCATAGCGCGGATACAACAAATCGCCGAACTCCCGGGTATCGATCGTGAGGAGCGCCTTAAATCGGTCGTGCGGCAGCCAAATATCTTCCAACACGAGCGGCCGGTCCTCGATCAACCGGAGCCGGGAAAACCGAATCGCCGCAGCCCCAGCCTTGAGCCCGAGCGCCGCGGCCACGACTACGGTCATCGTCGTCACTTCACGTTTTAAGATTCGACTTACCGGCACACGCGCTGCCCCGCCCGCACTCGCAAATCGAAAAAAGCGAAAGAACGACGACTGAAAATCTGGCCGACGCACAAACGTGCCTTTGCCCTGAAAACGCTCCAATACGCCGTCCGCCACCAAGGAATCGATCGCCTTCCGCACCGTGCCGATCGACACCTGATGCGTCTCCGCGATCTCCGCTTCGCTCGGAATCGCCTCCTCCGGTTTCCAACGGCGCGCCGCAATCTCCACGCTCAGCGCTTCCCGCACGCGATGATAGCGCGGTAGACGTTGATCTGATTCGAGGCCCAAAGGCTGGAGTGACATACGTTCGTCTAGTCCTATTGATGACTAGCGTTGGGCACGGTCAACCGCTTTTTTAAAAAGTCGTGGCGCACGGAATCCCCCTTGTCCCCGATCACTTCGACCGACCACGCTCGCGATTATGCCTGATCCTCTGCAGCTCGCCCGCGACGTCGTCGCCGATTTTCGCGCCAACCTTTCCACCGTGTGTCTCGGTACCGCGTCCGCCAACGGCACACCCGAAGCCTCGGTCGCCGCCGCGCTCCTCGCTGCCGACGGTGCGTTCGTGATCTTCGTCAGCGGACTCGCCGCCCACACGCGTAACCTCCGCGAGAATCCCCGCGCCAGCGTGCTCCTCGCGGAACCGGAGTCCGCCACCACCAACGCCCTCGCCCGCCGCCGGCTCACGTTCACTTGCACCGCCGAAATCGTCGCGCCGGATTCAGTCCCTCACACGGATCTCGTCAGCGCCTTTCGCGCCAAATTCGGTCCCGCCATCGCGATGATCGCCAGCCTGCCAGACTTCCAATTCGTGCGCCTTCATCCTCAACGCGGTCGCGTCGTCGCCGGCTTCGGCGCCGCCTTTGAGGTCGACGCACGCGACTGGAACCAACTCACACCCGTCGGCCGTCTACCCGCTTGCTGAGGCGCAACGATGACGACGAACGGAGGACCGCCGCTCGCTGGCGTGCTCTTTTGCTGACCCTTGATTGAGATCGGTGCGGTGCTTCACCCGCTACGCCCACGGGCTCTCCCTGTTGTCCGGTCGTGCACTGTTCATCCGTGTTCATCCGTGTTCATCCGTGGTAAACCCTCCGCCTTCCGTTAGTTTTCATTTGCTGCGGCCAGCGCACCCCGTGTTAGGAACCAGAAAAAAATATTGATTTTTGCTACCGCTCTGCGGTTCCGCTTCGCTACAGAGTGTCTTCCTGCCCAACTTGTCCCGCTCACGCCCGCTCCATTTCCCCATGAAAAAAACCACCGCTCACTTCGCGAAGATCAACACCATCGCCTACGAAGGTCCCGGCGCGACCAACGCGCTCGCCTTCCGGCACTACAACCCCGACGAACTCATCGACGGCAAAACCATGTCCGCGCACATGCGTTTCTCCATCGCCTATTGGCACTCCTTCCGCGGCACCGGCTCCGATCCGTTTGGCCCCGGCACGATTATTCGCCCATGGGAAAAGGGCACCGACGCCGTCTCCATCGCTAAAGTACGGATGGACGCCGCCTTTGAATTTTTCCAAAAAATCCGCGCGCCGTTCTGGTGCTTTCACGATCGTGACATCGCCCCCGAGGGCAGCACGCTCGCCCAGTCCAACAAGAATCTCGATGCCATCGTTGCCCACGCGAAAGACCTCCAAAAGGCCACCGGCGTGAAGCTCCTCTGGGGCACCGCCAACCTCTTCTCCAATCCGCGCTTCATGTGCGGTGCGTCGACGAATCCCGATGCCCACGTCTTCGCCTACGCGGCGGGTCAGGTGAAGCAAGCGATCGACGTGACGAAAA
>SYGN01000031.1 GCA_005799525.1 Opitutaceae bacterium
GCGGCCGGGCCTTGGGGAACGCCTACTGCGCGAAAGGTGCGTGGGCGATGGCGCGGCATCCGACCCTGCAACAAGCCCTCAAGAACGCCACGCGGCAACGCCATGGGTTCATCATTCCGTGGATACCGACGCCGGCACCCAAGTGACCGGCGCCTGCTTCAACCGCCGGATGCGGAAAACCGCACGTCCGGTGGTGTGGAAGGGTCACGGGGCGCAATCCCCGTGACCCCATCCGATCGTTAGACCCATGGCACCTGCGACCACCGCCCACCGGGAGTTGCCTACGCTTAAGTTGAGGGGGGAGCAACGACCACTTGCGCGGGGGAATAAATGCGCCACGGTGGGTAGCCACGAAGATGAAATCCACCTCTCTCCTCGGTATGTTCGCCCTCGCGGCGGCGGTCGCATTGGCCGCTCCCCTTTCTATGAACGCAAAAAATGAATCTCTGGTCCTAGGCGGCGGCTGCTTTTGGTGCACCGAAGCCGCGTATGACTTGCTCCCCGGCGTAAAGTCGGTCGTGAGCGGCTACTCCGGCGGCAAGGAGTTAAATCCTACCTACGAGCAAATTTCCGCGAAGGTGACGGGACACGCGGAGGTGATCAAAATCGAGTTTGATCCGGCGGTCGTGTCACTGGAGAAGTTGTTGGAATTCTTCTGGCAGGTGCACAACCCGACGCAGGTCGGCGGGCAAGGCAACGATCACGGTCCGCAGTATCGTTCGATCATTTTGTTTGCGGATGCGGCGCAAAAGGCGGCGGCGGAAAAAGCGAAGGCGGCCGCGGCGAAAGTGTTCCGCGATCCGCTCACGACGGAGATCGTGGCGCTGGAAAAATTCTGGCCGGCTGAGGAATACCATCAGGATTATTTCCGACGGAATCCGAACGCGGGTTATTGTTCCTATGTGATCGCGCCGAAGGTGAAAAAACTGGAGAAGGCGATCGCGGAGGAGCAGGCGGGGAAGAAGTGAGGCCGGGTCCGCCCGCTCGCTGGATTCCTTCGTGTAATCGCGGGTGAAAGTGTTTTCGTTGCGACCATGCCCCGCGTCTCCGTGGTTTTGCCGGTGTTCAATGCTGCCGGTACGATCACGCGGGCGGTGGAGAGTGTGCGGGCGCAGACGTGGGCGGATTGGGAACTCGTCGTGATGGACGACGGCTCGACGGATGGGACGCCGGAGATTCTGCGGGAGCTGGCGCAGGTGGAAACGCGGATGCGGGTGTGCGCACGTGAGCATGCGGGGGTGGCACTGACGGCGAATGCGGCGATGGCCGAGGCGCAGGGAGAGTTTGTCGCGCGGATGGACGCGGATGATTTTTCGCATTCCGAGCGGTTGGCTGAGCAGGTCGCGTTACTCGAGCAGGCGGAAAATCGCGACGTGGGCGCGGTGGGTTGTCTCGTGGAATTTGGTGGAGATCGTGCGGCGAACGCGGGCTATGCGCTGCACGTCGATTGGGTGAACGCGCTCCTGACGCCGGAGGCGATTGCGTTGGGCCGTTTTGTCGAGCAACCGGTCGTGAATCCCAGCGTGATGTTTCGACGCGAGCTGGTGGCGCGGCTCGGGGGCTATCGCGACGGCGATTTTCCGGAGGACTACGAGCTGTGGTTGCGGTGGCTCGATGCGGGCGTGCGGATCGCGAAAGTGCCGCGGGTGTTGCTGACGTGGAATGACGCGCCGACGCGGCTGACGCGGACGGATGCCCGCTACGCGCCGGATGCGTTTTTCCGGATGAAGGCGGAATGGATTGCGCGGGAGTTGGCGCGCGTCGCGGTTGGGCGGAAGATTGTGGTGTGGGGCGCGGGTCGGCACACGCGGAAGCGTGCGGCGTGGTTGGCGGGGCGGGGTGTGCTGATCGCGGGGTATGTGGATGTGGACGTGAAGAAGACTGGACGAAGAATCGGAGGGACGGGCTTGCCGGTGATCGGGGTGGAGGCTTTGCCGGCCCCGGGGGAGATTTTTGTGTTGAGTTATGTCACGACGCGGGGAGCGCGGGACTATAATCGGGCGCGGTTGGTGGAACGTGGATACGCCGAGGGGCGGGATTTCTTGCTGTGTGCGTGAGCACTATGAGCCAAGGCGAAACGGAAAATCATCGGTGTCTGAAAGCCCTCGCGCTCACTTGGGCTCGTGCCAACGGCTTCGCGATCACGACGGCGGAAGTGCGGGTGCCGCAGAGCGGCTATCGGGCGGATGTGGCCGCGTGTTCGCGTGGGGCCGGGCGCCGGACGGCGCTGTTCGAATGCAAACAAGCGCGGGCGGATCTGTTGAAAGATGCGCGGCGGGAGGATGAGGCCCAGGCGAAAGTGGCAGAGCTGGGCGAGCGATTGAAAAAATTGGAGGAGCTGATCGGTGGCCACCGGCCGGATTTGCGGAGAGGGGACGAGTTGTTTTCGGAATTTGCGGCGTGGGACTTTTCCGGGCTGGAGCATGGGACTCACCGGAAGGTCGTGGCGGATTTGGCCAGGTGGCAGGAGCGGCTCGCGGGTGGCACGAAGTTTGCGAAATTGTGGCGATGGCGCGCAGCGGATTTTTTCTACCTCGTGAGCGAGGCAGGGATTTTCGCAGAGGCGGAAGTGCCGGCGGGATGGGGGCTGCTCGTGCGCGTGCGCGGCGCGGGCGGGAAAGGCGACGAGCTGAAATTGGTGCGGCGGCCGGTGTGGACCGAGGCGAGCGAAGAGCAGCGGCTGGCGCTGCTAGAAAATATCGCGCTCGGGGCGACCCGCCAACGCAGCGGGGCCGCTGGGGCCGGTGTACGTCGGAGGCCCGGGACGCACGAGAAGCCGGGAGGCAAAGCGGAAACGGATGATCTCACCATGGATGAACACGAATCGACACGGATGAAAACCTGCGGCGGGTGAGGGGGCGCGGGCTTGTGCGGAGGAGCGGGAGGTGGTGCGCTGGCTGCTGATGAATGATGATCCACAGAACGGGGATGGGAAGCCGGCGCGCGAGGTGGTGTGCGCGGATGCCATGCCGTGGATGCGGGAGCGCGGGGTGATCGCTGAGGCGTGCGCGGTGACATCGTTGCCGGATGTGTCGGAGGAGGGTGTGGCGTTGGACGTGTGGCGTGCGTGGTTTTTGGATGCGGTGCGGCTCGTGGTGGCGGCGGTGCCGGCGGAGAGTGCGGCGCTGTTTTTCCAGAGCGATAGTAAGCGCGAGGGGAGTGGATCGATAAAGGCGCGCTAGTAATTCGTGCGGCGGAAGAGGCGGGGGCGGGCGTGCGGTTTCACAAGATCGTGTGTCGGCGGCCGCCGGGAATGCTCACGAACGGGCGGCCGGGATTCACGCATTTCATCGCGGTGTCGCAGGCGATGAAGTGCCCGGACGTGGTGGCGATCCCGGATGTGATCGTCGATGCCGGCGAGCAGAAATGGATGCGGGCGATGGGTGTGCGTGCAGCGGGGCACGCGGTGCGGTTTGCGCGCGACGTGGTCGGGGCGAAGGTGGTGTTCGATCCGTTTTGCAGGGTGGGGACGGTGCTCGCGGTGGCGAATACGCTGGGACTCGCAGCGCTGGGCGTGGAAAAAATCGGAAGCGGGCGGAGCAGGCGCGGGCGCTGACGGTGCGGGCGGGGGGAGCTGTGAGCGGGAAAGAGCGGGTCGTGGTGGGGGTCCGGAAAGGGCCCCACGGTGCGGGCCGGGCCGGGGCGGAGAACGAGAACGATCAAGAGAACGAGAACGAGGAGAGAACGATTAGGAGAACGAGAACGATTTTTTCGGCGGTGGGCGGAGAAGGCCGAGGTCGGAGGAGATGCTGGGCGCGGGGATCGCGCTGGCAGTGAAGGCGAGGTTCCGGTTGTGGCCGACTGGCGCGCGATGCGTGCGCTGGACAATGCGTGAAATCGGCGAACTGTCGGGGGCGATGTCCGAAATCACTCCGCCGAATTTGGCCGACGCCGGTCTCGATGTGAACACGCACTTTGTGCGCGCGCGCAATGCCATGGTCGCGCGGGCAGATTTCGGTGCACTCTTCGTCGACTATTACCTGCACCTCGGGGCGAATGCGATGAAGCCGGCGCCAGAGCACGATGCGTTGTTCAAGCGGGCGTTGGTGGCGTTTGTGCTGCACTGTGCGTCGCGGCCGCGGAACGAACTCACGGCGTGGACGATTAATTTCCAGGCTCCGCGCGTGAATTTATTTCTCACCGGGGACAATGAGCTGGGCACGGTAACGGGCCGGATTTTTGACGAAAACGTGAAGGAGCTGCCGGAGAATATTTTTTATTCGGACGTCGTCCGCGGGCGCAGCGAAAAACGGCGGAGCGCGGTGACGTTTACCGGCGCGGATCCGCTGGTGGCCGCGGAGAAGTTTTACGCCCAGAGCGAGCAGCGGGCGGCGCGGTATTTCCAAGTGGGGGAGGAAGAGTGGGCGATGGTGACGGAGCATCCGGACTGCGACTTGGAATGGTTCAAGGCGTTGACGATAGAAGGCGCGCGGGAACTGGCCGCGAACGAGCCGTTGGGGTTTTTAGAAAAGCGCGTGTGCCGGTGGCACTGCGGTTGCAACCAAGCGAAGCTGATGGAGGTCCTCGCACCGGCGATGCGGAACGATCCGGTGGCGTTGTTCCAGGACGATCTGGAAATCGAGATTCGGTGTCCGCGTTGTGCGGGACGGCATACGCTCACGCGCGTGGCGTTGGCCGCGTTTGTGGAGGAGAACACATAATTATTTAACCACGGATGGATACGGATGAACACGGATGGAGCGGGCGGAGAAAGATAAACCACCGAGACACAGAGGCGCAGAGAAGGCGCTCTGGGGCGAGGGGGGCTCCGGGTCGCGGGATTACCCGGTCTCCGTGGTGATGATTGATTTGGGCGCATGAACGAGGTGCTGAAAAATATTTGGGGAGGGCTCGCCGGGGCGGCGGCGCTCGATCAGGCCAATCTCGTGCTCGGCGTTACAGGGGTGGGGTTGATGATCGGGCGGTCGTTGTGGGCGTTTCCGGTGGGGCTCGTCGCGGTGACGGTGCAGGGGGTGCTGTTTTATCGGACGAGATTATATGCGGATGCCACCCAGCAGGTGTTCTTCTTCACGGCGCTCGCGTGGGGTTGGTGGCACTGGATGCGGGCGGTGAAACGCGACGGGGGCGTCGCGTCCCCAGCGGCTGCTGTGGCGAAAGAACTGGCGGCAGAACTGCCGGTGGGAGCGCTGACGTGGCGCGGACGCGCGGTGACCCTCGTGGTCGGCGGCGCGGCGGTGGCGGGGTGGGCGCTGGCGCTGCGAGCCTGGACGGATGCGGTGATGCCCTGGCGCGATGCGTTCATCGCAGTTTTTGGAATCGCGGCGCAAGTGCTACAGGCGAGAAAGTTGATCGAGAATTGGCCGCTGTGGATCGTGGTAAATGTCGTGGCGGTGGCGGCGTATTGGAACGCGGATCTGGCCTATACGGCGTTTCTCTATGTGATTTATCTCGGACTCGCGGTGGTGGGGTGGAGGGAGTGGGCGCGGGTGATGACACGCGGTGGGGGCGGCGGATCGCCGCTACGATCATGAGTGGGGCGATCAGACGCGTGGTGGTGTTTGGCACCGAATCGACGGGGAAATCGACGCTCGCGGAGCGGCTGGCCGCGCGGTTTGGGGAGCCGTGGGCGGAAGAATTTGTGCGGGAGTTTTGGGAGATCAAAGCGGGCAAGATCACGGGCGAAGACCTCGGCACGATCGCATTGGGGCAGATCGCGAACGAGGAACGCGCGGCGGCGGCGGCGGGGCGTGTTGTGTTTTTAGATACCGACCTGCTCACCTGCACGTTGTGGGACGATGTGTTGTTCCCCGGGGCCTGTCCGCCGTGGGTGCGTGCCGAGGCGGAGGAGCGGGCGCGGGGCGTAGCGCTGTGGTTGCTGTGCGATACCGATGTGCCCTTCGAGCCGGACCCGCAGCGGAGTTTTCCCGATGCCGCCGGACGTGCGCGCGGGCGGAAAATTTGGCGCGAGGCGCTCGAACGGCGGGGCCTGCCCTGCGTGGAGATTGGCGGGATGTGGGCGGAGCGGGAGCGTCTCGCGGTGGGGGCGGTGCAGAAACTCCTCGATTCGGCCGGGGAGTAACGTTTGCTGGGCAGACGCATCACAGCCGTTTCCGGTATTTGATTTTGATTCCGCACTAATCCACCCATGAAGACTCCCCTCCGTTTATTCGCGGTCGCCCTGCTGGCGTTCACCTTTGCCCTGACGTCGGCCCGTGCGGCGGCGGCCGGCCCGCAACTCGGCATCCAGTCATGGACGTGCCGCAACATGAGCTTCGATGAGGTCGTGGAGTTCGCGACCAAACATCAGATCAAAAATCTGCAGCTGATCTCCAAGCACATCGATCCGAAGGGCACGAAGGAGGAGACGCTGCGCAAGAAGGCGATCTTGGATGCGCGCGGTCTCACGTGCTATACCTTTGGCGTCAACGGCACCTCGCTGGACAAGGAGGACAACCGGAAGTCGTTCGAATTTGCGAAGCTTATGGGGATCAAAATCATTATCGTTGAGCCGAAAAATATGGCCGAGTGGGACAACCTCGAGCAGTTGGTGAAGGAATTCGACATCAAGCTCGCGATCCACAATCACGGCACGGGTTCTGTCTACGGTGATCCAGCGACGGTGCAAAAAATCCTCGCGGTGCGGGATGCGCGGATCGGCGTGTGTCTTGATGTCGGTTGGGTGACTGCGGCGGGCTTCGATGTGGCCAAGGTTTTCCGCGAGTATAACGGCCGCGTGTTCGATATGCATTTGAAGGACAAGCGCATTGAGCCGGCGGCGCCTGGCGCGATGGTGACGGACAAGCAGGGCCAGAAGAAACCGGCGGGCCCCACCATTCTCGATGTGGAAATCGGAACGGGGCAGGCAAACTACAAAGGCCTCTTCGCCGAAATCAAAAAGGCGAAGTGGTCCGGCGTGATGGCGATCGAGACCGACAACGGTGAATTTGCGAAGGACCCGAACAAGCTGGTCACGGGTGGAGTGGCGTTTTTTAAAGCGAATACGCGGTAATTTTATCGGCGCGGTCCTCGGGCGACGCAGCACAACGACGGCGGCGGTCAGGCGACCGCCGCCGTTTTTATGTGGGCCGGTGGCCTTGGGCGCGTGGCACGGGAGACCCGCCGGTGGGATTGGGGCGGGGGCAAACACGGGCAAGATGCCCCTGCCGCCCCAGGCCATCGACTACGCGGAGACGCGCGCGGACAGAGAGGGGGCCGGTGGGCATAGGCGCTAACTTAAGCTATAGACGCCCATGGATAGGAAGTGAGTTGAGCGCGTCGAGCCCGGCTCCGCTCTTTTAGGCCGGCACGAATTGCAGGACCGCGGGCGACCAGCTGCCGCGGTCGCAGCGGCCGACCCACTACTGATATTACTGCATCGCGCGCTTCAA
>SYGN01000032.1 GCA_005799525.1 Opitutaceae bacterium
ACCAAGGACGTGCTCTGCCAACTGAGCTATCTGGGCAGACTAAGGGAGTGCCAAAAAACGAAAAGAGCGGGAGAAAGTGCAGCCCTGATTTCGCACCGTCAACAGCAAATTCGAACATTTCTCCTAAATCTCTACGGCCCGACATAAATCCGATAGAAACCGGGCCCAATGCGCGAACTGAATCGCAGTGTCCGAATCAAATAATTTGAGAAAAAACTATCCACTTCTTCGAGGCCTGAACGGGTCGTCACGACGAGTGGTCCAATCAGTCCCGATGCATCCACCGCAGCCATAAATTCGACCGGCTGCCATTGGCCCGACGCCGGCGGACTCTCAAGAATGGCCTGCGCCAGAACCGACCGACCACTGGCGGCTGCCACGATCTCCACGTATCCGCCCCGCAGCGGGGGTATGGGCACGGGTTGATCCGTCCGACCTAATCCAATCAGCGATGAGACCGATGCTTCGACCATCACGGCCTCAGCCGCTCCGGTCGGCACGGCGATGGGCGCGGGCAATCCCAATTTGAGCTCATTTTCCGCGAAACTGTGCCTCGGTGTGTCGTAACCCTGGAACATCCCCCCGGCCTCGCGGCGCGGGATTTCACGCTGAGTCGCGTTCCACCGCGTCGGCAGGAACAGCGCCGTCGGGTCCAGCAAAATCGACTCGTCGGTCACCACCTGGTCTTTGTCATTGACCAAGGTCACGGTGCGCTTCACGAGGGACTTTTCCGCCGGAGGATGCACTGCCGAGGGTTCGCGAAACAACATTAGCACCGCACCAGCGGCGACCGCGGTCCCCGCAAACGCGATCGCCCAACGCGCCTGGGTCGTTCTTGGCGTGGCCATCAGATCAACGGCCGCCGACCGAGGGTGTCGTGGGATCTTGCGCCCCCATTTGAACATGCACGAAACCCGCAGCGTGGGCCGCGCTGGCAATGTCCGTGAAATCGGCCGCGGGCACGCCAGCCCCGATGAGGACCAACAACGAAGCTTGCTTGGTTTTTTTCGCTTCGCGCTCCAACCACCCACGCAGTTGCTTCGTGTTGATCGCACCTTCGCCCGTAGCGAAGATGAGATCCGACCGCACCACGCTGATGCGATGGGTCGTGATCGCCGCTCCGGCCAAAGCGCCCGGCATCGTCGGCAGTTGAAACGTGATCCCTAATCCGGGCGCGAGCACAAATTGCGACCCAAACAAAGAGAAAAATAACACGATCAAGCCGCCGTTGACGTAGAACAGCCAATCGAAGGTCCGCGGTGCGGGACGCAATCGAGACGAGAGTTCGAGCGGCCGCGTGATCATGGGTCCACCCCCGGCGCTCCTACTTCACCGGACTTCACCACGCGATACTCGGTGAGCAGGAATTTCATGATCTCATTACCCGACCACTCGACGTCACGCACGACGGCGCGGACTCGGCCGCTCAAAAAATGGTGGGCCAAATGCGCCGGAATCGCGAGCATCAGACTGCCCGCTGTCGCGAGCAGCGCCTGCCACATCCCCGCTGAAAGCGCCCCGGCGGTCGCGTAGTTGCCACCTTGCTCGAACGCCAGAAAAGTCGTGACCATCCCGAGCACGGTGCCCAACAGACCCACCAACGGCGCAACCTGCGCAATCGCGGCAATCGAGCCTAACCGGCGCTCCAAGGCCGGCAGCTCAATCACTGCCGCCTCTTGCACGTGAAACCGCATGGCTTCAGCGCTGTCATCCGCGTGTAACAACGCCGCCTTCACGACCGCAGCGACCGGCCCCGGCGTCTCTTCACACACGGTGAGCGCTTCGACGAGACGGCGCTTCGCGAGGATGTTCTTGATGCCATCGATGAACGCCTTCGCCTTGATCTGCCCTCGGTGGAGATAGAGCGTTCGCTCGATGCCGAGCAGGAGCGCGAATCCGCCGAGCACCAGCAGCACCCACATCATCGGACCACCCTTCGCAAACAGACTTGGATCAAGAACAGACATCGTGAGTTGAAGTTAGAAAGAGTTCATCGCCAGGGGTAAATCCGAAATCCTGCGCGCGCTCACGGCTTCGCCGCCGGCACCCCGAACCGCGCCAGCTTCGCCTTGGCCAGCGTCTCACCCCAGCCTAATTTTGATTTCAACAACAACAACCATGCTTCCTTGGCTTCCTCGAGCCGCTCTTGCTGCTCAAAGACCTCGCCTAAACGATAGAGTGTCCGCGCCATCCAGTAACGCCCTTTTGCCTGAAGCTCAGTCGCGCGTTTTCCATCAACGAGAAATGTATCCACAACGTCCTGCCACCAGACTTCCAGTGCCTTGGCCCGGTTCTCCCGGCGAACCCACAGTTCTCCGAGATTGTAACCCGCCTCCACCCGCACATCCACGGGCGCATCCACGCGATCGCGCAAGTGCTCGAACAACGTCCGCGCGCTATTAAAATGCGATGCATCGCCCGACGACTGGGCATTGTGGCACGCCGCCAACGCCAGCTGCGCCAAAATCAGATTCTCCTGCGACGCGGGCTTGTTCAGCAAGTCCTCGTAGGCACGCTGCGCCGCCGGCAGATCGTTCAGGTTGCGCAATAAATCTCCCTGCTTCAGCCGCGCCGGGAAGACCAAGTCGCTCTGCGGATATTTTTTCACGAGATCTTCGATGAGTCGATTCGCCTCCTTGTAATTGGCGTCCTGCCCGCGGCGCTCCGCTTGCAACGCCGCTTGGTAAAGCGCGTAGGGCGCGAGTTCATTCTGCGGAAAATCATCCGCCAGCCGCGTCAGCAGCTTCTGAGCGTCGACGGTTTTTTCCTGCGCGGCCAAATGCCCGGCCTCGATCAAGTAGGACTGCACGGCCGCGTCCGACTTTTCAAACTGGGGATCTTCCCGCAGCTTTTTCAGCGTCTCCAGCGCCGCCGCGTCGCGGCCGAGGGCGAAGTTTGCCTCGGCCTTGGCCAAGCTGCCCGTGCTGGCAATTTCGTTGCGAAATTTTTCGTCCAGCCCGGTGAGCAGTCCAGTCAGGTCGTCCGCCAGCTTCAGCGTGCGCTCCGGTTCGCCGGCGTCCAACGCCAGCCGGGCCTGCAACCACGCCATGCGCGCGCGCAACTCCGCCGGCAATCCCGCCCCGGTCACCGCCGCGCCGTCATCGCGTTTTTCCTCGAGCAATGCATTCACCCGCGCATACGCCCGTTTGACGCCCGCCGGTCCCTGCACTTGCAACGCGCGGGCGAGATTCCATTCCGCGCGCCAGCGGTTCTCCAAGTCAAAAGCCGGATCACGTCCCAATTCGTCGAGCAACGGCTGCGCCGCATCCATGGCCCCCGCCTTGATCTCCGACAACACCCGCTGAAACATCAAATCCCCGGCGCGCACGCCTTCCGGCCGCTCCCGCAACGCCGCGGCATAAGCGTCCGCAGCATTTCGAAAATCACCCGCATCACCCGCGCTCCCCGCGCGAAACCAAGCCTCCGCCTCGAGCAACACCAACTCAGCGCGCGCCTGCGCCGCCCCCACCGCGCCGCCCGACTGCGTCCCAGGCGCAAGTTCCAACCCCGCCTTCCGCGCGCTAGCCGCTGCCGCGCGGTAGCGCCGCTGTTCCCACGCCGACGCCGTCAACACGCCCAACGCGTGCACCCGAAACGGTGAACCCGGATACTCTTCCAAGAGCCGTCGGCCATCACGCTCCGCCGGAGCATAGTCCTTCTCCGCGAGGGCCACTTGCGCCCGAAACAACAACAAACTCTCCAGCACCGGATGTTTCGTCGGCGCATCAATCAGCCGGTTGAGTTCCGCCCGAAACACCCCGCGCTCCACCTGATCCTGCGAGGACCGCGCGAGCAATTGCAGCGCCACCCGCTGCCGCTCCGGATCGCTCCCAGTTCCGATCAACTGGTTCAGCGCCACCCGCCCCACCCCGCCCGGCCCCTTGTCCGCAATCAGCCCCAGCACCAACCGGAACCGATCCGCTTGCGCGCGCTCTTGCGGCAGCAGCGTGAGCAACACCTGCTGCAAAAAGCTCGTCGCGTCCGCCGTCCGCCCAGCCTGATGAAGATAGACCGCAAGGGTCTCGGCAAATCCGTAACCGACCGCTCGCCCTTTGTTGTTTTCGTAATTCTGCCGCGCCACTCGCTGCGCCGCCTCACTCGGATTGCCGACCCCGAGGCGCACCTGCTCGGCGGCCAGTTTGAACCGCGCCCGCGCCATTTCATTCGTCGCCGCCTGTTCCGCCCGGATGTAGGACTCATTGGCTTTTGTCATGTCTTGCACGGGCGCCAAATCGAACAATGCCCCCTGCAAGAACGACGCCCACGCCCGGTCCGCCGTCGACAATTCCTCCACCCGCGTCGCCGCCAACTCCGCCCGCGCGACGTCCATTTTCCTCAACTGCATCGCCGCGAGCCCCGCGCGCAAATGCCACGCCGCCCCGCGCAAGCCCCCTCCTCCCGACAACACTTTTTCCGCTTCCGCCGGCTGTCCGTCATCGAGCAACACCGTGGCCAAAGCCAGGGTCAGCGCTGGGCGATCTGCTCCCTGTACCTCGAGCAACTGCCGGTAGATCCCGGCCGCCAACGACGGGAATCCCAGCTCCTGCGCGCGTTGCGCGGCGGCCAGCGTCACCGCGCTGGTCGCCGGAGAGACTGGACTTCCCGCCGCAGAAACAGTCAGCGGTGCCCGAAGATTGAGCGCGTCTTGCGCGCGCACCGACGCCATCAGCCCGAGGCATAACGACACGAATACAAGGAGGAGTTTCCTGAGTCTCATAGATGGGCGCGGGTTCGCGGCCAAGTTGCGTAGCACCTTGGAAACAATCAACCGCCTTGTAACTAGTTCCGTCTCGCCCCAAAAAGTTCCCCGCGCACAGTCCCACCCCTGTTTCCATCAATCCAACCGCTCCCATGATCACCGCACTCATTGCCCTCGGCGTCCTGCTTGCCATCGTTCTCGTGCTCGGCCTCTGGGTCGCCGGCATCTACAACAAACTCGTCGAACTCCGAAACCGTTTCAAAAACGCGTTCGCCCAAATCGACGTCCAACTGAAGCGACGCTACGATCTCATCCCCAATCTCGTCGAGGTCGCCAAGGGCTACATGAAGCACGAGAGCAGCACGCTCGAGGCCGTCATCAAAGCCCGCAATGTCGCCCTCGCCGCGTCGCAGGCGGCCGCCGCCAATCCCGCCGACGCCAACGCCATGAAGGGCCTCATGTCCGCCGAAGCCGGCCTCGGCGGCGCTCTCAGCCGCCTCATGGTCGTCTCCGAACAGTATCCAGATCTCAAGGCCAACGCCAACATGCTCCAGCTCACCGAGGAGCTGACCTCGACGGAGAACAAAGTCTCCTTCGCCCGCCAAGCCTACAACGACAGCGTCCAATTCTATAATACCGCTCGCGAAATTTTCCCGAACGTGATTTTCGCCGGCATGTTCGGCTTCCTCCCCGCCGAGCTCTTCAAGATCGACGACCCCACCGAGCGCAGCGCGCCGAAGGTG
Organism: Opitutaceae bacterium; assembly: GCA_005799525.1. Classification (GTDB taxonomy): domain Bacteria; phylum Verrucomicrobiota; class Verrucomicrobiia; order Opitutales; family Opitutaceae; genus GAS368. The sequence continues at coordinate 5,443 of SYGN01000032.1, forward strand.
CAGTTTTAACCGAACAAAAACCCTCGAGGTCGCGCGCCGTGAAGCTTCTCTGCCCCGCGTGTGAACGCATGCTTTAAGATAGGACGCGAGAACGCTGAGGTTATTGCGATAGCGTCATTCCCAACAGCCTTCAGTTCAGCCCGGCCGAGAAATCCAAACTCGATGCCAACCGAAGAATCTGGGACGATGGACAAGCAAAGAAAAAAACCGCTCCGCTCGTTGGAGGGCCGGACGCCGATAGCGGCTATTTCCTCTAAGCGGCGCTTCTCCCACTGCGGACACTCCCCGGCCTTAAGGTCTTTTGGCCTGCGCTTCGCACCCCGAATGTGACCCACTTCACCTGATGGATTTCTTCGAAGCCCAAGCCCGCGCCAAAAAGAGCACCTCGCGCCTCGTCGCGCTCTTCGCACTCGCCGTCCTCGGGACCGTGCTGGGCAGCTACGGCGCGGCCGTGTTCGCCCTTCACCAGACGCACGACGACAACCCGCGCCGCTCCGGCCGCAGCGCTCAACGCTCAACCCTCAACGCTCAACTCCCCAGCTGGTGGCAGCCCCGGCTCTTCCTCGGCGTCTCGTCCCTCACCCTCGCCGTCGTCGGCCTCGCCTCGCTCTATAAATGGAACGAATTCTCCGTCGGTGGCTCCGCCGTGGCTGAAAGCGTCGGCGGTCGCCGCGTCGATCCGCACACCACCGACACCCTCGAACGCCGCCTCCTCAACGTCGTCGAAGAAATGGCCATCGCGTCCGGCGTCCCCGTGCCCGCCGTCTACATCATGGACGAGGAGCCCGCCATCAACGCGTTCGCCGCCGGTCTCAACACCAGCGACGCCGTCGTCGCCGTCACCCGCGGTACCCTAGAAAAACTCTCCCGCGACGAACTTCAGGGCGTCGTCGGCCACGAGTTCAGCCACCTCCTCAATGGCGACATGCGCCTCAACATGCGCCTCACCGCGCTGGTCTTCGGTATTCTCGTCCTCGGTCTCGCCGGCCGCGGCATCCTGTGGACCCTCCGCTTCCAAAGCCTCGGCGGCTCGCGCGACCGCGAGGGCAAGAATTCCGGCGGCATGCTCATCGCGATCGGGTTCGTCGGTCTCGCCCTCCTCGTCCTGGGCTACGTCGGCTACTTCTTCGGCCGTCTCGTCCAGGCCGCCGTGTCACGACAACGCGAATACCTCGCCGACGCCTCCGCCGTCCAATTCACGCGCAACCCCGGTGGCCTCAGCGGCGCATTGAAAAAAATCGGCGGCTTCGCTCTTGGCTCCTCGATCCAGTCCAACCAGAGCGGTGCCATCGGCCACTTCTTTTTCGCCCAAGGCTTCCGCTCCCACTTCGGCGGCCTCTGGGCCACCCACCCTCCCCTTGACGAACGCATCCGCGCCATCGATCCCCAATTCGACGGCCAAATGTTTGACCCGCCCGACGTCGTCGATGTCACCCGCGAGTCCTTCGTCACCGCCGGCCTCGCTCCAGCGCAACCCTCGCGCACCTCCCACCTCGCCCAACCGCCCGCCACACCCGCCGCCGCCGCCATCGCCGCCGTCGGCACTCTCACACCCGAGCAAATCTCCAACGCCCAACTCCTGCTCGACTCCACTCCGGCCCGCCTCCGCGCCGCCACCCAAACCCCCGCCGAAGCCCAAGTCCTCCTCTACGGACTCCTCCTCGGTGAGCACCCCGCGACGCGCGCCCGCCAACGTAGCCTCGTGGCGAGCAGCTCCGGGGGCGACGCCCTGCGCACCCTCGACGAGCTCGCACCGTCCTTGGTCGCGCTCGGCCTCGCGCACAAACTCCCACTCCTGCAGCTCGCGCTCCCCGCGCTTCGCCTGCTTCCCCCCACCGCCCTAGAACCGTTCCTCGTAACACTCGACGAACTCGTCCACATCGACGGCCGCGTGACCGCCTTTGAGTTCGCATTGCACAAACTTCTCATCCGCACGCTCGCCCTCGGCCGCACGCCCGGCGATGCCGTCGTGCAGATCTATTCCTTCAACGCCGTCGTCGACGAAATTTCCATCGTGCTTTCCGCGATGGCTCACACCTCCGACAACCATGCCCTCGCCGCCGCCGAGGCGTTCGCCATCGGTGCCGCGCACATCAAACTCATCGAACACCAGCTCACGCTGCTTGATCCCGTCGACTGCGACGTGGGCCCGCTCGACCCTGCCCTCGACACGCTCGCCACCGCGAGCCTCCCCATCCGCCAACGCACGATTTTAGCCTGCGCTCACATCGCCGGGGCCGATGGCCAGATCCTCATCGCCGAAGCCGAACTCCTCCGCGCCATCGCCGCGACCCTCGACGTCCCGATGCCCCCGCTCACCCTCGCCCCGAGGTAATTTCGCGATCCTCGCCTGCGCCCGGCTCGCTGGCCCGAAGGTCATGCAGGGTTGTCTCAGTTTGCGCGGTCACTCCTTCGAGGTTTGTCTGGCCTGACGGCATCCGCCGCGCATTGTCAGTGGGCATGCCGCTTCGCCCGAGCCCCCTCCGCCCGCTCATTTCCTGCCTTGCGCTCGCTTTTGCCACGCTTCTGCGCGCCGCCAACAACGGTGCGCCGGTCGAAAAATTCCAACAGCTCGACCAACTCCTCCCCACCCCCACCGCCCAACGTAACGCCGCCGGCGCGCCCGGTGCCGCCTATTGGCAGAACCGCGCCGACTACGACATCACCGTCGAACTCGACGACGTCCAACGCCGTATCAACGGTTCTGCGACAATCACGTACCAGAACCGCTCGCCCGACGCGCTAAGTTACCTCTGGTTGCAGCTCGACCAAAATTACCAGGCCCACGACGCCGACTCACGCACCGTTCCCAACCCCCGCCGCGGGGTCGATGCCGCCAAGGTCACCTATGCGGCGGTCGACCGACTCCTCGCGCAGGAATCCTACGACGGCACGATGACCGTCTCCGGGATCACCGACACCGGCGGCAAGTCGATTCCGCACACCATCGTGAAAACGATGCTGCGCCTCGATCTCCCTGCGCCCCTGGCCCCCGGCGCGAACGTTGCCTTCAAACTGAACTGGAACTTTCCGATCAACGACATGAAGCGGCTGGGCGAACGCACCGGCTACGAATTTTTCGAAAAAGACGGCAATTGTACCTATACCATTGCCCAGTGGTTCCCTCGCCTCGCCGCCTACACCGACTACGCCGGCTGGATGCACAAACAGTTCCTCGGCACCGGCGAATTCACGCTGGAGTTCGGAAACTACACCGTCCGCCTCACAACGCCCGACGACCACGTGGTTGGGGCCACCGGCGTTCTCCAAAATTCCGCCGAAGTACTCAGCACCGCCCAGCGCGAACGCCTGAATCAGGCTCAGAACGAGACGAGAAAAACCGTCTTCATCGTCACCCCCGAGGAGGCGAAAGCCGCCGAGGCCAAGCCTTCCACGCGGAAAAAAACCTGGGTCTTCAAAGCGGAAAACGTCCGCGATTTCGCTTTCGCCTCGTCACGCAAATTCATTTGGGACGCCATGGCCGTCACGGGAGCCACCTTCCCGCCGACTCCGCCGCGCGTCGGCGGTATGCAAGACCGCATGTTTCGCCCGCCCGTCATGGCGATGTCCCTCTACCCAAAGGAAGGTATGCCGCTCTGGGATAAATATTCCACCCACGCGGTCGCTCACACCATCGAGGTCTACTCCCGCTACACCTTTCAATATCCCTACCCGGTCGCCTACTCTGTCCTCGGCGGACTCCGCGGCGGCATGGAGTATCCGATGATCTGTTTCAACGGCCCGCGGCCGCTTGACGACGGCACGTATCCCGAGCGCACGAAGTTTGCCCTCATCGGCGTCGTAATCCACGAGGTCGGCCACAACTACTTCCCCATGATCGTCAACTCCGACGAGCGCCAGTGGACCTGGATGGACGAGGGCCTCAATTCCTTTGTTCAGTTTCTCGCGCAGGAAGAATGGCAGAAAGACTACCCGCAGAGCCGTGCCGATCGCGGGCTGACCGACTACATGCGGCGCACCGATCGCGTACCCGTGATGTCCAACTCCGAATCCATCGCCGAACTTGGCAACAACAGTTATGCCCAGCCGACGATCGCCCTAAATCTCCTCCGCGAACACATTCTGGGCCGCGAGCTCTTCGACCACGCCTTCAAGACTTACGCCCAGCGCTGGATGTTCAGACGCCCCACGCCCGCTGATTTTTTCCGCACGATGGAAGATGCCAGCGGCGTCGATCTCGACTGGTTCTGGCGCGGCTGGTTCTACAGCACTGATCGCGTCGACGTAGCCATCGATCAGGTGCAATGGCTCCAGCTCGATTCGCGCGATCCCGCCGTCGAGAACCCCAAGGCCAAGGCCGAAAAGGATGCGCTCCCCACCACCCTCACGCGCGAGCGCAACGCCGCCCTCCCCAAGCGCATTGATCGTTTTCCGGAGCTGAAAGATTTCTACGACAGCTTCGACAAAGCTTCCGTGCTCCCGAGCGAAAAGAAGAAATACGAAGGCCTCCTCAAGGAACTGAAAGCCGACCACATCGATCCCGCCCTCCTGAAGCTCGCGCGCAATTTCTATCTCATCGAATTCTCCAACGTCGGCGGCCTGCTCACCCCGCTCATCCTCAAACTCGACTACACCGACGGCTCGACGGAGGAAATCAAACTCCCCGCCGAGATCTGGCGCTTTAACAGCGAGAAGGCCACCAAGCTCATCGTGACCAAGCAGGAACTGAAAGCAGTGACGTTCGACCCGCGGCAAGAACTCGTCGACTGCGACCTCGAGAACAACTTCTGGCCGCGCCGCGCCGTGAAAACGAAATTCCAGCTCTTTAGAGAAGAAGCCGCCAAGAATCCCATGCGCGAGCTCACCAAGCCGGAAAAGGCGGCGACGCCCGACAAGCCCTGACCTGTGCTCTTCCGTGCGCTGATTGCCGTCTGCCTCGCCGGATTTTTTGTTTCCGGCACGCACGCCCACCCGATCCACACTTCGTTCGCTGAAGCCGACTACAACTCCGCCACGAAAAAACTCGAAGTCACGCTCCGCGTTTTCGCCGACGATTTCGAAATCGCCCTCGGCCAACTCGCCGGGGCGAAAATTTCCATGGAGAAAAGCCCGCGCGCCGAGATCGACGCCCTCACGCGCGCCTACCTCGTGTCACACTTTATTGTAAAAACCCGCGGCGGTTCCCTTGCGCCCCAACACTGGACAGGCCGCGAACTCAAAGATGCCGACAATGAGCTTTGGCTCTATTTCGAGGTCGAGCTACCCACGGGCGTCGACGGAATCCGGGTCGATTACCTCGTGCTCAAGTCGCTTCACGCGGACCAGCTCAACTCCCTTCGAGTCCGCGACGGTTCACGTTCGCTCACGCTTATTTTTCCTCCCGCTGAAGGTGAACGCACGGTGCGTTTTCCGCCCTAAAGATCACCCAGCTGGGGTCGCAGTACGATCTCTTCGACAACGGTGTTTCGTGTCAGCCGATAAACATCCAAAAACGCCCGCGCCACATCCGCCGCCGGCATGATTCGTTCGGGCTTCACGCCGCTCGCGCTCCACGACGGCGACCACGTCGGGCCCGGGTGCACGCAACACACGCGCACCCCCGTGTCTTGGGTCTCCACACGCAAAACTTTCGCCAGTCCGGTCACCCCAAACTTCGCCGCGCAATACGCCGCGCTGAGCGGATACGCCTCGAGCCCCGCGATCGAGCTCATGAAGAACACGTCGCCGCTCTTTCGTTTCACCATCGCGGGAACGAACGCCCGCGTGACCAAAAATGCGCTCCGCAGATTCACCGCCACCATCCGGTCGAAATCAGCCACGCTGCTCTCCAGAAACGGCGCCATCGCAAAAGCCCCCGCATTGTTGATCAACACGTCCACCGTCCCGAACCGCTTCGTCACCGCGGCGCACATTGTCGCGACCGACGCTTCGTCGCTCACATCGCACCCGAAAACCGCCACAGCCGCCGCCCCGCCGCTCGCCACTTTCCCACACGCCCGCGCCACCGCCTGCAGCTTCGTTTCACTCCGCGCCACCAGCGCGAGCCGCACGCCACGCACTTCCTTCGCAAACACCTTGGCGATGGCCTCGCCAATTCCTTGCGACGCGCCGGTAATCAGAACGACAGGTGTTTTCATAAAGTTCTTCCGTGGTGTCCGTGCGGCCGCGGTGTCGGTGTGTCCGTGCGCCTGCCGCCGCGCCTTCAGCACACTAACGACCCAAAATCCATGAAGTCGGCCGTCATCCCGCCGTTCACGCCCTTCACGATCACGCTCACCGCATCATGCGAGTGCAGGGACTCGAGGTGCGAGCACGCCGCCTGAAAATCGGCGATGCGTTTGTCGCCCGCCAATTCGTGATAAAGCAGCCGGGCCGCGTCCTCGACGAACTTGATATTGGCGCCGTTCAGCTCGGCGAACGCCTGCTCGTCTTCGCGTTTCACCATCACCTGCGTCTCGGTCTTGAGCGCATTCGCGCAGTGTCGCTGCAAATCCTCGATCGCCACAGTGCGGCCGGCCGCAAGTTCCACGCGCACACGCGCCTTGGAGCGTTGGGCGTGCGGCGTAGCAAACACGCCGCGCGTCTGCCGCGCGTGCTCCGCGAGCTCCGCGCTGCACGGACACGTCGAAGAGTAGACAAAATCAAACTCGATCACGCGGCGGAATTTCCCGTCGCTGTCCATCGCGGCCTCGAACGCGACGCGATAATACTGCCAGCCCGCCAATCCGCTCCGCAGGCTCGGTTGCAGCATCGGATAGGAAAAAGCCAAGCGGATGCGCGCGTCGAACGAGTCGATCTTGCGTTGATACTTCAGCAGCAACTTCCGCAGCACTTCGAACGTGAACACCTCGTCCTCATGTTCGTAAAACGAACGCATAATGCGCCCCATATTGATTCCCTTCAGGCCCGCCTGTAGCGACACCGTGCCCGTCACGCTCGTCTCTAGGGTATGGATTTTTCCGTTCGCCGTGTAGAATTTCAGCGGCAGCCGGAAATTCGCGCAGCCCACCTGCTGGATCGGCACGCGCGCGCCTTCCGCCGCGTTCACCGCCTCCATCATGTCGGGCAACGTGGCGCGATAGGCCGCACCGGACCTAAACGTCGCGTCGTGGCGGCGGTTCACGAGCGGCGGCACTCCGCCAGCAGTCTCGTGCAGATACATCGGTTTCTTCTTCATGTCGTTTTTCGTGGGAGCAAACGGCCCGGCGGTTGGTGACGATAACAACCGCGCATAGCCAAGTTTAGCGGCTAAAAATCTCAGGTGGGGCGAGCCTCCGGGCCGAAAAATTCGGCAAAGTTCCGGGGCGTCTCGTACAGGCGCACACAATGCAATTTCCCGGCCTTGATGTGCGGTTCGATTTCGTGCCAAAACGCAATCACGAGGTTTTCCGTCGACGGAATCACGTCCCGCAGAAAATCTACGTCCGAATTCAGATTCCGATGGTCGCACTTGTCGACCACTGCCAGGTGCAAAATTTGCTTCAACTCACCCAAGTCCACAATGTAGCCGGTCACTGGGTCGGGCTGTCCGCGCAGGGTCACCTCGAGCACATAGTTATGTCCGTGCCAGTGCGGATTGGTGCACAGGCCATATTGCTGGGTATTCCACGCTCGGCTCTTGGTCGGATTGTGCAGCCGGTGCGCCGAGTTGAAATGGACTTGCCGCGTGATGTACACGGTGCCGCTCAGTGCACGCGGCGCCCGCGGACGCGGAGAGCGGGTGGCGCGTTTCGACTTGGCGGATTTTGACGGCATTAGAGGTCAATCAGTAGCACAAATGTCACCTCCGTCAACCGCCGTGGTCGTTCGGTGCAGTCAGACCCATAGACATCCTGACCCAGGCAAATCGGATGCAAACCCAAAGACCAAAATGATCGAATTGCGTGTACTCGGAAGCCGAGGGGTGAAGTGGGTG
>SYGN01000224.1 GCA_005799525.1 Opitutaceae bacterium
GCGCAGCAGGATCATAAACGACTCTCGATTCTCCGCAGACACGGCTTGAGCCGACGCTGGTGTTTGGTTGTTGATTTTCATGGATGGTGGTTTCTTTGGGTTTTCGAATTCCCACTGCCTTTACTGGCAGCGGAACCACCATCCACCCAGCTATCTTTTAACGACGCCCGGGGCGCTTCCGACCTGACCCCGTTAGGCTTGTTTTGTGGGGCGTGACAGACGTCGACGCGGTAGCGCTATTGAGATTTCGGGACGTCAACCTTTGAGAAATGGGCGTAGTGCCAATCATGAGTCGGCGTCGAGAGTTGGGCCGTCGCGCAACGAACGTGATAACCGCAACGCGCTTTCGCGAAGGCTACGGCGCCGGCGAGGGGCAGGCCGGCGAGCGACGGTCCTACGACTTGAGCCGGCGGCGGCAGTCTGCAATCCATCGCCCGCAAGCAGGCTCCTGCCGGTCGGAAAAAAATCAGGCGATTACGCGAAGAGCTTTGTGACGGCTTTCGCTTTCACGAGTTCGCGGGGCTGGTTGAGGTGGTTGTAGACGATGGTTTCGGGGTCGATACCGAAGGCGTGGTAGATCGTCGCGAGCAATTCCGTCGGATGCACGGGATCGCTCTTGGGGGCAGAGGCGGTCTTGTCGGACTCGCCGTGGACGTAGCCGCGTTTGATGCCGGCGCCGCCGATGATGCTCGTGTAGCAATACGGCCAGTGGTCGCGGCCGTCGGCGCTGTTGTTATTGCCGCTGGTGCTCACGCCGCGTTCGGGGCTGCGGCCGAATTCACCGAGGCACACGACGAGTGTTTCGCTCAGCAGGCCGCGTTGGTCGAGATCTTCGAAGAGCGCACTCAAACCCTGGTCGAGCATCGGGCCGGACTTGCCCTTCATGCGTTCGGTGAGGCCTTGGTGGTGGTCCCACGAGTGGTTGTCGGAGTTGGCGACCTTGGGCCAGATCACTTCGACGACGCGCGTGCCGGCTTCGACGAGGCGGCGGGCGAGGAGGAGGCTTTGGCCAAAGGTATTGCGGCCATAGCGGTCGCGGAGTTTTTCGCCTTCGGCGGCGAGATCGAAGGCTTCGCGGGCGCGGCCGGAAACGATGAGGTTGAGGGCGCGCTGGTAATATTCGTCGAGATTGTAGTTCGCGGTCGCTTTCTCGACGTCGGGCATGGCGGCTTCGATGGTCTCGCGGAGTTTGGCGCGGCGTTCGAGGCGCATGGCGAAGACTTCTTGGGGGAGCTTCAGGTCGTCGGTTTTGAGGCGATCCATTTTGGTCATGTCGAGATCGTCGCCCTCGGGGTAGAGCGTGTAGGGATCGAAGGCTTTGCCGAGGAAGCCGGCGGTGCCGCCCTTGCCGACGACGTTGGATTCCTGGAGTGGCCGCGGGAGCATGACGAACGGGAGCATCGGCGTATCGACGGGTTTGAGACGTACGATGTTGGAGCCGAAGTTGGGGAAATCTTTCGCGTTGGGCGGCTCAAGCTGGCCGGACGGGCTGACCTTGTCGGTCGTGTAGCCGGTCATGATCTGGTAGATCGCGGCGGTGTGGTTGAAGAGCCCGTTGGGGGTGTAACTCATCGACCGGATCATGGTGAACTTGTCGTTCACCTTCGCCAGTTGCGGGATGATCTCGGTGAAATTCGTGCCGGGGATTTTCGTCGGGATGGGTTTGAACGCGCTGCGGATTTTGTCGGGGACGTTTTCCTTCGGGTCCCAGAGGTCGAGGTGCGAGGGGCCGCCTTGCAGGTAAACCATAATGACGCTCTTGGCTTTGCCCCAGCCGGGGCCGCCGCGCGTGGCGGCGGTGGTGGTGGTGGTGGCCGTCACGGGTGGGGTGGCGGCGCTGGCTTGGAGGCGGAGGAGCTGGCCGAGGGAGAGGCCGAGGATGGTGGAGCCGCCGAGGCGCAGGAGGTCGCGGCGCGTGAGCTTGGCGTGGGTGTCGCAGAGGTCGGAACTGAAACCACCGGGGAGTCGGATCATGGCGGGGCCTTTTGGGTTGGGGATTGAACTGAGAAGTGCGAGAGACGGACGGGAAGAGGGAGAGCAGGAGCGCGGGGAGATCAGACAGGATGAGGGTGAACCGCTAATTTGCGCTGATTTTTCGGAGAATGAAGGGCGGGGTGGGAGTGTGCGTGCTTCGCCTAATCGGCGAAGCGGGGAGCATCTTTTCGGTTTCGAATGACTGGGCTGCGGGCGCTTTGGTTCGGGTTTCTGATGAGCGAAGATTAGCGCGGATTAGCGGTTCAACTCAGGTCTGTTTTCCTCAGCGGTTGAAGAGGAACGACGGGTTGTTGATAATGGCCCAGGCGAGGTCTTGGGCGCCGGTGAGGCGCTGGTTGGCGAGCTGGGTCGTGCTGAGCGCGGCGTCGGTGCGGAGTTGGGCGAGTGTGGGGTCGATGGCGACGGGTTGCTCGGCGGCGGCGAGGGCGGCTTTGAGTTCCTTGAGTGTGGGGTCTTCCGGGATGGGGAGCTGGGCGTTGTAGAGGGCTTGCTGGTGTTTGAGGAGACCGGCGTCAGTCGAGCGATGGAAGGCGGCGAGCGTGGCGAGGTGCGCGGCGGTGCGTTCGGTGGCGGTGACTTTCAGGGCCGCGATGACGTCGGCGGGCAGGCCGAGTTCAAGGGGAGCGGTGGAGGTGGTGGCCCAGAGGCGGAAGCGGCCGATGGAGAAGCTTTCGCGGAATTGTTGCTGGAATTGGAAATTGAGCGTGGCGCCTTCGCCGCTGCCGATGGGTTCGCCGAGGGAGAAGCGGGCGTAGTGGGGTTCGCCGTATTTTTTGGAGATGCCCCAGCCGTCGCGGGCGCCGTCGACCTTGCCGTCGATGGCGGTCTTCACGTCGAATTTGGCTTGGGAGAAATCGGCGCGGGCGTCTTTGAAGGCGGCTTCGACGCCGTTCCGTTTGCCGGCTTTTTCGGACCACTTGAGCGAGAATTCGGTGAGCACGAAGTTTCCGGCGGCGCGGCCAGGGCCGAAGGCGGGGAGGCTTTCGTGGGGGAGGACTTCGAGCAAGATGCCGGTGATGCCGGCGAGGGTGGTTTCTGCAGCGACATCGTAGCTGACGAAGTTCGCGGCGGGTCCGGAGGCGAGGTAGGAACCGTCGGGGAGTTTCGTCAGCTTGTTGAGATTGTTGGCGGTGGCTTTGGTGACTTCGAGCGGGACCCACGCGGTGCCGAGGCGAGCGGCGTCGAGGGCGGTTTCCCAGGCGGGGAGTTGGGCGGCGAGAGTCGCCTCGTAGGCGGTAACGACGGCGGTTTCGGCGGCGATTTTTTCGTCACGTTTCTGCACGACGGCGGCGACCTGCGGGGCGATTTCGATGGTGCGGGCGGCAAGGGCGGCGGTCGCGGCGGTGAGGGTGCGGGTGCGCTCGGTTTGTTTCTGCGCGTAGAGCGGGGCCCACCACGCTTCGCGCTCGGTGAGGGCGGCGGCGAGCTGCGTGTCCTGACTGCGGATGGTTTTCCACGAGGAAAGGGTGGAAGCGGCTTCTTTCGGGGAAGCGTGGCGGTTGAGCGTGCGGAGGAAAATTTCGTCGATCAGGGAGCGGTCGTCGGTGGCGGCGGCGGCGAGGCGGGCGATCTCGTTTTTCGGATCGTTGATGGCGGTGGAGACGGCTGGGCCGGCGAGGAGGGCCATAATGGAGCCGAGGCCGAGGTCGCCGCTGCGTTCGCATTCGCAGGCGGATTCGCGGACGGGGCGGCCGAGGCTGGCGAGGAAGCCGCTGGGGACGTCGATCGCGGAGTCGGGGAGTTGGGCGGCGCGGGTGCCGGCTTTCACGCCCGGAAAATTGGGGATGGAGCCGGTGACGCGCAGCACGGCGTCGAAGAGGACCTCGGCGGGGAGGCGGCGGGCGATGGCGTGGGAATAGTTGGTGCGGTCGTCGACGTTCCACTTGTGAGTGGCGAGGGAGAGCTGGTAGGTGCGCGATTGTACGATGGTGCGCTGGAGGCGGCGGACATCGAAACCGCTCTGGACGAATTCTTGGGTGAGCCACGCGAGGAGCTCGGGGTTGGAGGGGGGATTGCCGGCGCGGATATCATCGAGGGGATCGATGAGGCCGACGCCGAGGAGGTAGCCCCACATGCGGTTAACGTAGCTGAGGGCGAAGTAGCGGTTGTCGGGGGAAGTCATCCAGTCGGCGAGGGCTTCCCGGCGGGTGGGGGCGGTGACCGGGGGATTTCCGGTTTTTGATTTTGGATCTTCGATTGCCGGAAGGGACGAAGGGGAGGGAACGGACCGGAGGGACGCGGCGACGACTTTCGCGGTGTAGGGGAAATCGGGTGGCGTGACTTGGCCGGTGCGGTCGTGGGTGACTTCGCCTTCGTCTTTGTCGTAGGCGATTTCGTAGAGCGGTTTGGCGCCTTCGACGGCGGTGCCGGCGATGGTCTTGTTGCCGGCGGCGGGATCTTTTTTCAGGTCAACGCGGGCGAAGAAGGCGGACATCTGGTAGTATTGATCCTGCGTCCAGCGCTCGAAGGGGTGGTCGTGGCATTTGTTGCAGTTGAAGCGCGTGGCGAGGAACAGGTGGGTGGTGTTCTCCATCGTATCGGTGGGTGTGCGGAGAACTTTGTAGTAACTGGCGGCGGGATTTTCGCGGTTGGAGCCAGTGGCGGTGAGGATTTTTTTGGCGAATTGATCGTAGGGCGTGTTGGTGTCGATTTCCTGGCGGATCCAGTCGCGGAAACCCTTCGCGCCCTCCTCGCCGAGGAACTTGCGGTTCACTTGGAGGAGGTCGGCCCACTTGTTGGACCAGTGATCGACGTAGTCGGGGGAGCCGATGAGACGCTCGATCACGGCGTCGCGCTTGGGGCGGGTGGGGCGGGTGTCGGCGAGGAATTCGCGGACTTCGGTGACGGTAGGAGGGAGGCCGGTGAGATCGAGGGTGACGCGGCGGAGAAACTCATCGTCGCTGCAGAGGCCGGACGGGAGGATTTTCATGCGCTGCCATTTGGCGGCGGTGAAGCCGTCGACCTTGTTCCATTTCTCGGGCTCGCTCCACGCGAAGCCGGAGCGGTCGCCCATCACGGTGATGGTGGTGGCGGCGTAGGCGCCCTCGTATCGGGCGAGGACGGGCGCTTCGCCCCGGCGGAGGGTGGTGACGAGGCCGCCGCGTTCGGTGAGGGCGACGTCTTGGTTGCCGGATTCGATGAAACCTTCGGCGGTGACGTCGCGCTGGCGGCCGTCGGCGTAGGTAGCGATGATGCGCATTTGTTGCTTCGAGCCGATGACTTGGAGGACGGGATTGAGCGGGGTGACCTCGATGCGGACCACGCGCGGGACGGAGAGGTCGAGCTTGGCCCCGTCGGCGATCCACGCGCGCATGATGCGGTAATATTTATCGTCGAACTTCGTGCGCTGACCACCCTCGTGGGGGACGGCACCGGTGGCTTTGAGCAACATGAGGGAGTCGTCGGGCGAGGCGAAATTCATTCGGCGGCCGGCGTGGTCGTCGACGAGGGAGCGGACGTCGAAGATGGGATCATAGCCGCGGAGGGAGAGCTTGAAACCGGCTTTGCCGTCCTTGGCACCGTGGCAGGCGCCGGCACTGCAACCGAGTTGGGCGAGCACGGGATTTACGTCGCGGATGAAATCAACCTTGGCGTGCGGGTCGTAACTGACGACCTCGAGGGCGGCTTTGGCGGATTTGCCGGCGAGGGTCGCGGTGACGGAGGTTTTGCCGTTGGCGAGCGGGGCGACTTGGCCGGCGGCGGTGACCGCGGCGGAGGGTGCGGCGACGGCGTAGGTGGCGAGGCGGGTGACGTCCACGGTGTCGCCGTTGGCGAGTTTAGCGGTGACGAGCAGTTGGACGGCGTCGAAGCAGCCGTGGAGTTTAACGGCGGCGGGGGCGATTTCGAGGGAGAGGATTTTTGCGCCAGGCGGGAGGGCTTCTCTCGCGGCGAAGGCTGGGGCCATGGCGGGGGGGGTGGCGGCGAAGGAGGGCGCGGTGAGGGCGGCGGCGCAGAGGACGGCGGTAAGAGCAAAGAGGGGTTGAATTTTCATCTCAGGTAGCCCTGCTCGTGAGAGCAGGGAATGGCGGAAACCGAAGCGCAGTCCGTCCCGCCTCTCACGAGGCGGGCTACGGCGGAGAAAGGGAAAGGGGTTCATTCGCGTTGGGTGAGTTTCGTGCGCGCGAGCGGCACAGGGATAAAGTCTTTGGCGACCGTGCCGCCGGTGGTGGTGATGAGGCGCACGTGGCCATCCTCGCCGGCGGCGGCAAGGTGGCGGCCGTCGGGGCTGAAGGCGAGGGCGTAGATGCCGCCGGTGAGTTTGGTCGAGGCGAGGAGTTTTACCTCGGCGGTGGTGAAACGCTCGATCTCGGCCTTTTCCTCTTTGGAATAGGCGGTGGCGACTTTGTCGGCGTAGGCTTTGAGCAGGACATCGGGAATCTTGGAGTCGAATTCGCCGGTGTAGAGATGCACGGCGCCGCGGCCGTTGAAACTGCTGGCGGCGGCGACGAGTTTGCCGTCGCGGCTGTAGTCGACGGCGAAGATGCGGCCCTCCATCGCGGGGAATTTGCGGAGGAGGTTGGCGTTGTCGCCGATGCGGCGCTTGGTCTGGCGGAAGATTTGGTAGAGCTGGGGCACGCCGTCGGCGCCGCCGATCAGCACCTCGTCGCGGCCGGGGCGGCGAGCGATGGCGTGGAGCCCGCCGCGCAGGGCGCCGGGGGTGATGGAGCTGATATTGTCGACGAAACGCTGCGTCTCGACCTCGGTGAGTTTCGTGCTCATGTCGCGGCCGACGGAGATGAGATGCGAGCCGTCCTGGTTGAAAATGGTACCGAGCACCCAATCGCTGTGGGAGCCCTGTTGGAGGACGGCCTCGCCGGTCGCGGCGTCGATGGCGCGGAGGTTGTTGTCGGGGCAGCCGAAGGCGATCAGTTTGCCGTCGGGCGACCAACTCACGCCGTAAACGGTGTCGAAGCCGACGGGCACGGAGACGACGAGGGTGCGTTTTACGACGTCCCAAATTTGGACTTCGCCCATGCGGGCGGGGAGGCCGCCGGCGACGGCGAGGCGGGTGCCATCGGGGGAGAAACGCACGGACTCGATGCGCTCCGAGAGGCCGACGAGGCGAGCGACCAGGCCGGAGCCGTCGGCGTGGTGGAGCAACACCTCGTGAAAACCGGCGACGGCGAGCAATTTTCCGTCGGGGGAGAAATCGAGCGAGGTGATGGCGGGAGACCGCTGGTAGACGGGCGGGTGGGCGGCGTCGATGTGTTGGACGGCGTTTTTCGGGGTGTCGTCGACGGCGCCCTCGGCGATCCACTTGGCGATGAGGGTGACTTCGGGCTCGGTGAGCGGTGGCTTGCCCTTCGGCATGTCGGCCTCGCCCTCGAACAAGGTGATGGCGGTGACCAGCGGGCTCTTGGCGGGCAGGTGAGGGACGACGGCTTTTTCACCGCTGTCGCCGCCGGCGAGGAGGCGGGTGAAATCGGTCATCACGTAGCCGCCCTTATTTTTGGCGGGTTGGTGGCAGCCCTGGCAGTTGGCTTGGAAGACCGGACGGATTTGTTTCCAGTAACTGACGGGGGCGTTGAGGTCGACGACCTCTGATTTCGGCGGCGCGGCGGCGAACGCGGGCGACGCGGCCACGATCACCGCAAGCAACGCGGCAGCCAGAGAGGCGAATGAAAAGGGAAGCGGGCGTGGGGTGGGCATCATGAAAGTGGCGGCCTGTGCGGAGAGGACCGCAGGAAAGCACCTTGATCAACCAAATTGCGGGGCCCGGCACAGGGCGCGATTTCGCGGCAGTGCGCGGCAGTGCGCGGCAGTGCGCGGCAGTGCGCGGCAGGTTTGTACGAGCAGTAAACCGTGCCCCGAGAATTCAGTCAACTGGTGATCGCGGGTGGGGATCTGCGGAGACTCGCTTTCGGCGAAGCGTCGTGCAGCTTTTTGAAACAACCCCTCTGTCACCCCATGGCGCTTCTCCAACTGACCGACGAACAAGTTCAAACTTGGACCCGCACGCAAAAAGACCGCTGGTGGTTTGAAAATGTTTATCGCGGCGATCTGCCGCAGCTCACCATCCGCTCGGCGGTCACGGGCTTTTTACTCGGCGGCATCTTGTCGGCGACGGCACTCTACATCGGCGGCAAAACGGGCATCAGTATCGGCGTGGGCCTGACGTCGGTGATTCTGGCGTTCGCGCTTTTTCGTGGGCTGGCGAGCATCGGTATCGCGAAAGATTTTACGATATTGGAGAACAACTGCACGCAGTCGATCGCGACGGCGGCGGGCTATATGATCACCCCCCTCGTATCGAGCATGGGTGCCTACATGTTGGTGACGGGGCGCATCGTGCCGTGGTGGCAGTTGATCGTGTGGAACGTGGTGATTTCGATCCTCGGTGTGTTGGTGGCGTTTCCGCTCAAGCGGCGATTTATCAACGAGGATCAGTTGCCGTTTCCCGAAGGCCGGGCCTGTGGCGTGGTGCTCGACACGCTCTACACGGGGAAGGGCGACACCGGGATGTTCAAAGCGAAACTGCTCGGAGTGACGGGCGTGTTTACGGGATTGTATCAATTTCTCACGAGCGACGGGTGGATGACGCTCGTGCAGTTCAAACTCCTGCGCATGGACCAGTGGGCGGGGATGAAGGAGCCGTGGCATTTCCTCGAGCGCCTGGATACCTACTACTACAACCTCGCGGCGAAATATGCGCTGTGGACGCCGAAGATTCTGGGCACAGATGTGCGGCAGTTGGGGCTGCGCCTGACGCTCGATGCGGCCATGCTGGGGGTGGGGGGGCTGATGGGAATCCGCGTGGCGACGAGCTGCATCCTCGGTGCGTTTATCAACTTCGCCGTGCTGGCACCGATCATGATCGATCGTGGCGAAATCAAGGCCTACACGAATCCGGCGGGCAAACTGGTGCAGATCTCCCGCGGTGAAATTGTGAACCAGTGGTCGTTGTGGTGGGGCGTGACGATGATGGTGGTGGGCTCGCTCGTGGGTCTGATGGCGAAACCGGAATTGTTCACCAACGCGTTCAAGTCGCTCCGCCAACGTTCCGGCCCCGCGCCCGCGGCGGTGGCGGTGGACGATCCGCTCGCGCACATCGAGCTGCCGTTGTGGATGTCATTTGTGGGGGTGCCGATCTTCAGTGTGCTCGGCGCGTGGGTGACGCATGAATTTTTCGGTGTGCCCTGGCTCCTGGCGTTCATCTCGCTGCCGCTGATCTTCGTGCTGACGGTGATCTGCACGAACTCCATGGCGCTCACCTCGTGGTCGCCGACGGGGTCGCTCTCGAAGATCACGCAATTTACGATGGGGGCGATCGACCGTACGAACCCGGCGAGCAATTTGATCCCCGCCGGCATGACGGCGGAGATTGCGTCGAATGCGGCCAATCTCCTCTCGGATATCAAGCCCGGCTACATGCTCGGAGCGAAGCCGCGGCAACAGGCCATCGGGCACGTGATTGGAATTTTCGCGGGCGCGATCGCGTCGACCCCGCTATTTTTTCTGCTGTTTCTGCCGCCGAACTCGGCTGGGGTGCGCTCGGTGGAGACGATTGTTTCGGATCAGTTTGCGATGCCCGGTGCGCTCCAGTGGAAAGGCGTGGCTGACCTGATCGCGAAAGGCGTGAGCAATCTGCCGCCCTCGGCGATCATTTCGATGATCGTGGCGGCGGTGGCGGCGGTGGCGTTTGAGGTCTTGCGGATCAAGACCAAGGGGCGATTCCCGATTTCAGCGGTGTCGGTGGGTTTGGGCGTGGTGCTGCCTCCGGAATCGTGTTTCGCGATGTGGGTCGGCGCGCTGATTTTCTGGTGGCAGGCGCGCAAGAAACTGGAGCCGGGTTCACGCGCACACGACATTTGGGTGGAAGGCTGCGAGCCGATTTGCGCGGGGTTGATCTCGGGCGCGGCGCTGGTGGGCATCGGCAACGCGATCGTGAATGTGCTCATGTAGTTCGTGCGGGGCGGTGGACCGCGGCTACAACGGGTCGCCGAAGCGGACGCGTTTTGTAGAGCGTTGCTTCTGCGGAGATGGTGGGATGCCGAGGCGGGGGTCGCGAGCTTTGATCTTTTGCACGAGGCGGCGGGCGTCGGCTTCGAAGGTGTCGGCCGTTTCGGGGAGGTAGAGCCATTTGCCGAGGACGGGATGCGGCGCGAGCGAAGGGAAATCCGCGAGGAGGCTGGCGTGGTATTCGTGAAACGTGCACACGAGCACCCCCTGCCAGGGCTCGCCCTGCGTTGTCAGGAAAAGTTGGTGACACCCATGCAGCATGATGGTGCGGCCGCCGAACCAAGACTTGAGGACGAAGGTGGGCTCGTGGACGAGCGGCTCGGCGAGCCACTGGAGTGGGTGGTCGGGCTTGACGGGGCGGGGGCGGATGGCGGCGGCGCGGGTGGGTTTCATGCTGAGAAATGCGGTTGAAACCGCAGAGGCACTGAGCGCACAGAGCAAGGCCGAGGATGTCGTGGCCGACCGGTTCTTTTGAATTGCAGGAGATCCGATTGGAGCGTGCCGTAGGATCGAGACCGGCCGCTTTGATTAACCACGGAATGCACGGATGGAACGGATCGCGGAGGGATTGATATCCGTGTTCGGCGGTGAGGGGTGGGGTTAAGGATCGGAGGAGCGCCGGGGTTTGATGACGAGCAGAAGGGAGGACGGGGAACGAGAACGATTATGGGGAACGAAAACGAGAAGGAGAACGAGAACGAGGCGGGGAGGGTGGGAAACCTGTCCTACTTTAGTTTTTTCAGGGCGGCGGCGGCGGGGGTGAAGGCGGGGTCGAGCTTCACGGCGGCCTCGTAGTCGGCGCGGGCGGCGGGGAGGTCTTTTTTCGCTTCGAGGATGGTGCCGATGCTCCAGTGGACAGCGGCGTGGCTGGGGGTGTTGGCGGAATCTGGGACCGGAAGTTCGAGGCAGCGGCGGAGACAGGTAAGGCCGCGGTCGAGGTATTGGCCGGTGACGGCGGCGAGGCGGCCGACTTGATAGAGGCAGGTGTAGTCGTCGGGGTTGGTTTTCAGGGCTTCGTCGAATTGGGCGAGGGCTTCGGCGTATTTTTTTTCGCCGACGTAGAGCGTGGCGAAGGCGAAGCGACCGCGCTGGGCGTCGATCTTCGTGATGGCTTCGGCCTGAGCGGTGGCTTTGTCGACGCCGCCGCCAGCGATGCCGGGGGCTCGGCGGTAAAATTCGAAAAGACTGTGGCGAAAATCGAGGTTGGTCGGCTCGAGGGCGACGGCGCGTTCGTAGGCAGCGACGCACTTTTTCGCGAGACCTAACTGGGACAAAATACCGGCCTTTTGGGCGCTGCGACCGTAGGCGTCGCCGAGGCCGTGGTGGTGGCGGGCTTCGGTGGGAGCGGCGGCGACGGCGGCCTGAAAGTAGGTGAGGGCTTTGGCGGGGTCGTTGCGGCGGTTGGCGAGTTGGCCGAGAAAGAAATTTACGTCGGCGTTTTTTGGGTCGGTGGCAGCGAGGGCTTCGAAGGCTTTTTGGGCTTCGGCCGATTTGCCGCGTTCATTGTAGAGGGCGCGGGCGGCGTCGAGGGCCGCGGTATCGACGGCGGCGAGTGAACTGGCGAAGGCGAGGAGGAGGGTGAGTCGGCCGAGCATGAGAGTGGTTGGTAGCGGAAATACGGACGTTCGGTGGAGGGAGATGTTCCGAGCGGGAGGGCCGGAGAAGAAAGCGGAAAGGGAAGAGGAACGAGCACGATTTTGTGATGCGGCACCGAGGGCGACTTGGGTGGCGCGGCGGGCGGGGAGCCCGCACGCGAGCAGAGCAATAGCGGGGAGTGCGACGTTGACACTGACAGAAGCGTGGCCGCCGGTTTCCGCGCCAGTGGGTCGGGCAATACGGTTGGTCCTTACGGCGAGCTGACGCGGCCAGCGTCGTTCAGGGTTTGGATCGGATCAGAACAGCTGAGACAAAGATTTACCTCAAAAAACGGCGGTGGTGCATAACTGGATTCATTGGTTTTTGTTCGCAGGACGTCGCGCCTTGGTCCGTAACCGCGACGGCGCTCAGGGCAGGTCGAGCACGAGGAGAGAGACGCTTTGGCGGGGAAGATTGAAGCGGAGGGTGGCGGTGCCCGCAGCGATGGGGATTTTTTCGGTGGCGGCGAGCTGAGCGAGTTTGCCGGCTTTTCGAGTGCGGCGTATTGCTTGTCGTTCGGGGCGATGGGGGCACCGATTTTTTCCAGGCGGCGAAGGCATTGCTGTCGTCGCCATCGATGCGGTGGTGCGTGAGTGTCGCGCTGGTGGCGCTGAGGGGGAGGCCGGTGGCGGTGAGCTCGACGGCGGCGTCGGGGCCGGTGAGGTCGTCGTCGTGGTAGTGCCAGACCATGACGCAGAGTTTGCGGCCGTCGAGGCTTGCGAACGCGGCGACGTCGGCGGATTGGCGGACGCCGTTTTTGAGAATGGCGACGAGCGGGATTTCGGCGGAGCTGGTCGTGGGGAGGCGTTGGCCGCCCATCTGGCTGAACATGCGAAACACATTGAGGACGGGGAGACCGAGGCCGTTGCTGGCGAGGACGCGGAAGCCGGCGAAATACGACTGGTCCTCGAATTCGAAAGCCCAGGTGAGCGCGCCGTCGAGGGTCACGCCGTGTTTTTCGGCGAGGAGGTGTTTGCGGGCGAAAGAGGCGGCGGTGTAGCTCGAATACATGGTGCCGTTACGGTAGCCGAGCTGCGGACCTTGGCAGGCAGCGCAGCCCTCGGGGTCGGACTCGCCGATGACGATGGGTTTAGTTTTCAACTCGGGGACAGCGGCGATCATGGCGAAGCCGGTGTTGATGGTGCGGAGTTGATTGGCGATGCCCATGCGGACGTGGCCATCGACGAAGGTGGGGGAGCCCTTGGCATGGAAAGCGAGGAAGTCGGTGGGCGTGCCGGTCTGGCCGGTAGCGTAATTTTTACCGGATACGACGTGCCTCAGGAAACCTTCCATGAACGTGCCGCCGTGACCGGCGACATCGGGGCCGCCGACGCGGGAGGTGGGAAGGGCGCGGCGCACGGCGTCGATGGCGTAGTCGTGAAGTTTGTAGAACTCCTCCGGGGAACCGTGCCAGTAGGCGGGGCCGTTGGGCTCGTTCCAAACTTCCCAATACCACGTCTCGACCTCGGCGCGGCCGTAGCGGGCGACGCAGTGCGTGACCCATTGGTAAACGAGCTCGGCCCATTTGGCGTAATCTTTCGGCGGATAGGCCCAGCCGCCGGTGATGAGGCCGTAGGGGAAGCCGGGGCGCCAGGCGTGTTGGTAGGGCTCGGGGAGCATCGAGAGGGCCTGCGGCATGAAGCCGATCTGCGCGAAAGGGCGGACGCCGCGGGCGAGGTAGGTGTCGAAGATGCGGTCGACGACGGTCCAGTTGTAGATGGGCTTGCCGTTGGCGTCTTCAGTGTAGGCGTTAGTGCTGCCCCACTTGAGGGCGGGCGTGCCGTCGCCCGTGTTGAGGAGATTGTGGGTGCGAAAGAAGACGTCCTTGGGTTTCAGTTCGCCGAGGGATGAGAGGAGTTTGCGGCCGTCCTTCATCGTGGCGTAGTTGGGCTCGTCGGCGCCGAAGAAACGCCAGATGGGGCGAAGCGGGCCGGCTGATTTCGCGGCGTCGACGGTGATGGTGACGGGGAAGGGCGCGGGGGGCGCCGGCGCGCGGAAACGCGGAATCCCGATGTCCCGCTTTCTGCGTGAAACCGCCAAGCAGGCAGCCGAGGGTGAGCCCGTCAGTGGTCTCGGCCGCGAATTAGAGAAACTCGCCATCGACGGCCTGGCCTCCGCCGCGCTGGCCCGCGTCCGCTCCCGCGCTGCGGCCACGGGCCTCGATAAAATGACGCCCCGGCAGCAGAGCGAATCTTACGGGCCGTGACGGGAGAGGCGTGGAACGACAGTGTGGCCATGCGAGATATAGATTCCTCTAGGTGGTGCGAGACAAGCGGTCGATAGAGACCGGTCAGATTGCGGATTTGATTGTAGGGATCGCGCGCCGCGGTCGTCCATCGCGGCGTGGTCGCTCCCGCGCGCTCTTATTACTCGAATGTAAAAACGGCTTGGCCGAAAGGGCAATCTGCACGCTCCGGCGACCCGTGGGTCGCGAGGGCATGGGCAGCTATTCGTCGACCGAAGCGTCGAGTGGAGAGACTGTAATTGGACGCAGGCGGCGGTTGAGCGAGCGGTCGATCTCCTCAAGCTCGGGGTCGGGGATGCGCGTGAAGGCGATACGCATCGGCGCGTAGTCGGTGGCACCGTGGGCACCGCCGAAGTAGACGGAGTTTTTGCCGAAGGTTTTGTTGAGGGTGTCGACGGCGGAGTGGAGGCGCGTGCGGGTATTTTCAGTCTCGGCGGTGAAAAGATCGCCGGTGTGCGCGGTGCCTTCGAGGAGATCGCTGAGCACGATGCCGACTTGAAGGGGAGCGTGCCGTTGGTGGGCGCGGGGGCGGGCGGCCCAGAGAGCGTTAAGGACATGGGTGAAATGGAGCGTGTCCTGCGTCTCGTTGAAATGGCGGTCGTCGCCCCAGCGGGTGTCGTCCGTGTAACGCACGGAGACGCTCAGGCGGCCGGCGTAGTGGCCGGTGTGGCGGAGGCGCATCGCGGCTTTTTGCAGCAGGCGGTGGAGGACGGCGAGGGCGGTCTCGCTGTTGCGGCCGGCGGGCGGGAGGACGTGGCCGTGGCCGATCGTGTTGTGCTCGGTCGGCGCGCGCTCCTGCAGGCCGCCGTTCATCCACGCGTGGAAGCGCGCGCCTTCGACGCTGCCCCAGACGGCGCGGAGTTGTGCGGCCGTCGTGCGGTAGAGTTGTGCGACGGTGTCGATCCCGGCGGCGCGCAGGCGTTGCTCCATGGCTTCGCCGATGCCGCAAAAATCCGTGAGCTTGAGGTGCAGGAGTTTTCCCGGGATGTCCGCATCGTCGATGACCACGAGGCCGTTGGGTTTCTCCATGTCGGAGGCGACCTTGGCCAGAAACCAGTTCGGGCCGATGCCGATCGAGCAACGCACGTGGTCACCGGCGTCGCGGGCGATTTTGGCTTTGATCGCGAGAGCGAGTTGGCGGGCGCGCGCAGGATCGGCGGCGAAGTCGGCGGTGAGTTCGCACTCCAGCTCGTCGATGGACTGAATTTTTTTCACCGGCACGCAGGACTCGATGATGGCTTTGAGCCGGCGATGGTAGTCGATGTAGACCTCGGGGCGGGATTCGACGATGACGATGCCCGGGCAGAGTTGGCGCGCCTCGGCGACGCGGGTGTTGCGCTTGAGCCCGAGTTTTTTCGCCTCGCCGCTGACCGCAATGAGTCCGGTGGATTCGGCGAGGATGGGAGCGACACCGACGGGCTGGCCGCGCAGCTCGGGGCGATCTTGCTGCTCGACGGACGCGAAGAACGAGTCGAAGTCGATGGCGAGGTTGCGGAGCACGGGGTAAAGATTGAGCGCGTGCGCGGGGCGTCAATCAATCGGACTCAGCAGTGAAACCACGGATGGGTGAGCATCTCTGCGAACGCGGCGGTCAGGGTCAGATCTTCGGCGAGGAGGATCCACTGGTCGTTGTGGCGTCGAGCCCAGAGGTTGTAGCAATCGCGGCCCCCGAAGTAGCCGAGCCGGGCGAACGGGAGTTCGAAAAACGGCGAATATGCGTCGGGGCTCGGGCAGGCGTAATGCACGATAAAACGGAGGTAGGCGCCGTGCCAATTGGCCGAGAAGCCGCAGACGTAGTTGCGTTGGCTGGACGCCGATGGTGGCAACAAAAAGGTCGGACGGTAAAACGTCGCGAGGAGTTTCTCGGCTGCGGCGACGCGAGACGCTTTCTCCCTTTTGTGAGCTTAAATTTCGTGGGAATATCCGTTTTTATCCAAACGTAGTGGCGAGTCATGTTACGGGAACGATTGGCACTTCTGGGCAAAGGGAAAGTGTGAAGTAAGTGAGAGGCAAGCACCGCTTCAACGGGTTGCGGACAGACCCAAAGTCGTTGCGATCCCCGCGAAGGCCTGATGCCAATTCGCTTTCAAAATGAGCTAAACGGACTGGGGGTAGGAGCCCGCTGGCGGACGATTATTTCAGCTCGAATCGCCCGCCGGCGGGCACCTGCAAGAAACATCATTTCACTCATCTTGAGGGCAACTTGGTCGGAGCATTGCGCTTCACAAGTGAAGGGTCAGAGCTTCGGCGCAGCGGGTTTGTGCGGGGGCTCCCAGGCGTTGGTGCCGCGGACTTTGAGTTTTCGTTTATAGACCTTGTCGTTGCAGGAGGCATACAGCGTATCGAAATTCTCGCCGCCGAAGACGAGGTTGGTGATGCGGCCATTGGGGGTGGGGATGATCGCGTTCACGCGGCCGGCTTGGTCGCAGATCTGGATGCCGAGGCGCGTGGCGACGTAGAGATTGCCGTCGCGGTCGACTTTGAGGCCGTCGGCAAAACTCTCGTCGTCTTCGTCGCGGGAGTGAAGGTGGAAGTAGCGCTGTTTGTGGGCGAGCGTGCCGTCGCGCTGGATGACGTAACTGTAAACCCAGTGCGAGCGGTAGTCGGCGACGTAGAGCAGTGTCTGGTCCGGCGAGAGCGCGATGCCGTTGGCGAATTTGAGGCCGGTGTCGACGACTTGTTTCGTGCCGTCGGGTTTGATGAGCCAGATTTTGCTCGGTTCGTTGGAGCCGCCGGCGGGCGGATTCGTGACGTAGAGCTTGCCGTTGTGGGCGACGACAAGGTCGTTGCCGGCGATTTCGGTGGCGATGACGGTAGGTTTACCGTCGGCGGCGTAGGCGAGGATTACGCGCGTGCCGGTGGCGACGGCGTAGAGGCGGCCATCGGGGCCGAAGGCCTGACCGTTGGCGCGCTTGGTGTCGGCGATGAACTCGGCAGGTTTTCCGTCAGGGCCGATCTTATACGCTTTGCTCGCGGGGATGTCGGTGAAGAAGACCTCGCCCCTGGCGTTCACGGCGGTGCCTTCGGAGAGACGGTAACCCTCGCCGACGAGTGACCACGCTTCGCCGGGGATCAGGAGCGGGCCGAGGCGCTCGAGGGGCGCGCGGCCGGCTTGGACGGGCTTCGGCCAATCGTGCCAGAGCCAGCGGATCGCATCGGGGAACAGTTGCGTGCCGTGTTTGCCGTTGTGGCCGCCGTCGCCCCAGACGTGTTTTACGTCGTATCCGGCGTAGACGAACGCGCGCTGCATGGTCTGGTTGGCCATCCACCAATCGCCGCCGTAGATATTGTTATCGTTGGCGCCGTCTTGGAGGAAAATGCGGAGAGCTTTGGGCTCGGTCTTGCGGATGAGGCCAGGATAGCGGTCGCCGCCGCGGAGACTGACGTAGGTGCCGACGACGCTGAAGACGCGGGAAAATTCCGCGGGGCGTTCCCAGGCGGCGGTGAAGGCGGCGATGGCACCGCTGCTGGAGCCGCCGATGGCGCGGTCGTTGCCGGATTTAGAGAGGCGGATCGCGCGTCCGTCGGCGGTGGTTTTGCTTTCGATGGCGGGGAAAATTTCTTCGAGGAGGAAACGCGCGTAGGCGTCGCCGAGGCCGTCGAACTCGTAGCTGCGGTTAAAGCGGTCGAGGGCGGTGGCGGGCGTGGCGGTTTTGACGACGCCTGGGCGGACGAAGATGCCGAGGAGGAGGGGGATTTCGCCGCGAGCGATCAGATTATCGAAGACGGTGGGGGCGCTCCATTGCACGCCGTCCTGATTGACGTAGACGCAGGCGGGCTTGGTGGCGTCGTATTGGCGCGGGACGTAGATCGTGACCTCACGAGTGGTGCCGGGAAAAATCTTTGAGGACGCAAACTCGAATTTGATCAACTCGCCCTGGGGCACGCCAGGTTGGACTTTGGAATCGGGGCCTGGCGGATAGTCGTCAGCGGCGCGGAGTGAGAGAGCGGGGAGACAGGCGGAGAGGAGAAAAATGACGGCGGCGGCGAGAGGGGCGCGGAGGGAGGGAAGCGGGATTGGCGAGGCGGGCGAGTGAGCGGCGGGGATTTTCATGGGGGTGGCGAGGAGAGATGGTGTGAGTTAGAGATGGCGAGACGGAGATCGAAATGGAGTGTGGGACATAGACAGAGGAAGTGGGAGAAAGGCGGGGAGCGAGGGGCGATGGTGGTTGGTGGAGAATCGGAGTTGTTGGCGTCGCCAGCGAACTTGATCACGGAAGGGATCACGGAGGGGATGGCCGCAAAAAGCACAAGAAATCGCAAAAAGCGGTGGCGGTGGCCGGCGCGGCGGCGGGCGTGATTATGGCGCAACCGCGGGTGAACGGATGCAGTGGCGCGGCGTGGTCCGGCGGAGGGGCGCTTTCCCAAGCGCCCGGGCTGGCGCACGGCGTGGCGGCGGTTGGAAACCGCCGGTCCGTCAGGCCGGCCGGCCACGGTCAACCGCGAGGTGCGCCCGCTCCTCAGGGTAGGTGGGCACGTCCCGGTGACCGCATGGCATGCGCGTTGAGCAGTGTTACGATGCGGGCACAGGGACGCGCCCGCTCACCAAGAGAAAATAAACTCCGGCGGAAAACTACGCCGTGCGGATCGTGCGTTTCACGGAGTCGTAGAACGTCTTCTTGCCGGTGTCGTAGGAGATCACGGCCATGAGGACGGCGACTGCGTGTTGGTAGCCGGCGTCGATGTTGGCATTCGGCGTCTTGCCGTCGCGCATGCACTGCAGCCAGTTCAGAAAATGGTCGGGGCTGGGGATCAGTTCGACGTTCATCTTGCCGCGGATCTTGCCGTCGCGCTTCGGGCCGCCGTCGGCGCTGTAGGTCGGGGCATTCCAGTTGTCGACCGCGAG
Source organism: Opitutaceae bacterium (assembly GCA_005799525.1). Lineage (GTDB taxonomy): Bacteria > Verrucomicrobiota > Verrucomicrobiia > Opitutales > Opitutaceae > GAS368. The sequence continues at coordinate 18,681 of SYGN01000224.1, forward strand.
GGTGCCTTTGTCGCCGTAGAATTTGCGCGAGTTGCCGGAAAAATTTCCGAAATTGTTCGAGCTTGTGACCATGAAGCCCTCGGGGTAATTCCACGTGGCGACCACGTTGTCGGGAGCCGTGAAGTTGTTTTCGTCTTTCCAATACGTGACGCCGCCCATGCACATGCACGACTCGGGCAGGCCGCAGCCGGTGACATAATGCATGAGGTCGAGGAAGTGCGCGCCCCACTGCGGGACGGGGCCCTGGCAGAATTCGTAGTAGCCATACCACGCCGAGTATTGGGTGGCGTTGAAGGGCCGAGCTTTCCGGTCGCCGAGGAATTCCTTCCAGTTGACGTCTTCCTTCTCCACCGCGCGGTTGAGGTAAGAATACCAGTAGGGCCTCTCGCTGTTCCGCGTTTCGTCGATGCGGGTGATCTTACCGATGACGCCGTCCTTCACGAGTTGGCGGGCGCCCACGATTCCCGGGAGGCTGCGGAGCTGCGTGCCGACTTGGATGATGCTGCCGGCGGCCTGCGCGGCCTTGGCGGCGTCGTAGGCGCGGACCAGTTTGTCCATCTCGGTGGCGAGGGGTTTCTCGACGTAAATGTGTTTACGGGCCTTGGCGACGGCTTCGAGATGCGTCGTGTGGTGGAAATCCGGTGACGCGATCATGACAGCGTCGATGCCGTCCACGGCGAGGAGATCTTGGTA
>SYGN01000225.1 GCA_005799525.1 Opitutaceae bacterium
TTGCGATGGTTTTCACAGCATGGAAGCACCGCCGTCGCTGCACGATGAGAAGGAATGGCCGTATATATTGACTCTGTTACCGCGGGATCTGGAAGATTCCGCCCGGCAAAGCGAAGCGTTGATGCGCTGCCGCTGACCGCCGGAGAACAATCCACCGTGTTCGCCCGCCAGAGTTTGGTAGCCGTAGGGCAGCTCGGAAATGAAGCCGTGAATCTCGGCCGTCCTCGCCGCCGCTGCGATCTCCTCGTCGGTGGCATCGAGTTTGCCGAGGCGAATGTTCTCCGCGATAGAGGTGTTGAAGAGGTAGGCCTCTTGCAGCACCACGCCCATCTGAGGACGGAGCGAGGCTGGATCGCTGCAGTCACGGCTTATTACCAACGTCATTTGCGTTTTTGACTTCTCGTGGCTACGAGCGTGAGCGTGGGGTGTTTCGACTATCGTCCGCCTCTCACGAGACGTTAGTATCGGAATCCAAAACCACAACGGGTCCACGCGGCGGGACACCAAACCACCAGCGCGGTCCGCGCGTCGCCGAGGGGATTTCCGAATGCAGCCCCCGCCGAGAAAAATTAGTCGGAGCGCGATGCGTCAGCCAGTCTTGGGACCGAAAGTCACGGACCCTGCATTCGCCGCCGCGTCGCCGCATTACAAGTGCGGCGGGATTATTGCGGGATCGGATCGGTGCGGCGGACGGTCTTGTTTTCCCAAATGGCTTCGTCGGTTTGACGGTCGTAGGTGAGCACGCGGCTGGCGCTATTGGGTGCGGGTGGCCGGTCAACTTTTGGGAGCCACTTTTTGTGCTCCGCGATCACGGCAGCGTGCTCGGGTTTTGCAGCGAGGTTGGTCCACTCATTGGGATCGTTCCGCATATCGTAGAGCTCCTCGGTGTCATCGGCGTAGCGGATGTAGCGCCAGCGTTCGCTGCGGATACCGTGGTTGCCTTGGTTGTGACTCGTGATTGCGGGGCGCAGACGGGGCGTGGCCGCATTCTTGAGCTGCGGTGCCAGGCTAAGGCCTTCGAGGTCCGTGCGGGCCGGAAGGTGAGCGAGGTCGATCAAGGTCGGGTAGATATCGAGGAGCTCGGCGGGCTGGAGCACACGCTGGCCACCCTTCACACCCGGACCTGCGAAGATGAGCGGAACTTTGGTGCCGCGATCCCAGAGCGTGTTTTTACCGGTGATTTCTTTTTCCCCGAGATGCCAACCGTGATCGCCCCAGACCACGACGATGGTGTTGTCGGCGAGACCGGCTTCATCGAGCGCCATGAGCAGACGGCCGATCTGGGCGTCCACAAAGCTGGTAGAGGCGAGGTAACTGCGGACGAGGTTGCGCAACTGGTTGTTCTCTTTGATCCATTTCAGACGCGGCTCGGGCAGGTTCCAATGAAGATACCACGAGAAGCGGGGCGTATCCGTACGATCATTATCGAGGATTTTCGGCAACACACTGTCGTCGTCGGGATAGAGATCGAACCACTTCTGGGTCGCGTAACACGGCACGTGTGGCAGGAAAAAACCGGCGGCGAGAAAGAAGGGCTGATCCTTCGGGGCGGACTTGATTTGGTCGACGGTCCAACTCGCAACCTGGAAGTCGCCCTTGCCGGTGTCGTCGTTGTCGAGCGGCCAGACGCCCCAGTCCATGAGCGGATGGTCTCCCATAGGAGCGGGCGGGATGAGTTTCTTGGGCGGCTTGGTGCCGACGCCACCAAACGGCGCAGTGACTTGAAATTCGGGGCGGGCGTTGGGAGCGGCATCGGACGCGGCCTTATTTTTCCCTTTGGCTTTGCCGGCGCCACCACCGCCGCCGCCGGTGCCGCCGTGGTAAATTTTTCCGGTGGCCGCCGTGCGGTAACCATTGTCCGCGAAGTGCTGCGGGAGGGCGACGCGGTCTTTCCACTCAGGCAGCGTGCGAAACCACGGCGCGAGGCCGTAGATGCCGGTGGTGGTGGGACGCAGGCCGAGGAGCAGACTGGTGCGCGAAGGATTGCAAAGCGGAGCCTGGCAGTGGGCGTTGAGAAACGTGGTGCCGCGCGCGGCGAGGCGGTCCAGGTGGGGCGTCTTCGCCATGGGGTGGCCGCCGAGGTGCCCGATCCAGTCATTCTGGTCGTCGATGGCGATGAAGAGGACGTTGGGGTTTTTCACCGTCGGAGGGGTGGCGGCGAAAGTGAGTGAGATTGCGAGGACGACGGAGCCGAACGCGGCGAGGAGGAAGCGATGGGTATTCATAGTGGGGAGACGGTCGAAGCAAGCGGAGCGATGGAGCGGGGCATGGCGATGGCGGGCCGCAGCTCAGTCGATGGAAACCTGGACATGGGCCGGAAAGTCCATGCCACGTGACCCAGGCTTGCCAGCACGTGGGTCTCCAGGGGTGCCAAGAAATTGAAAGGCGGCCATACCGATGGCGAAAGGACCGGCGCTCATGGTGCGGCAGCTTTGTTTTTGCGTTTCGAGCCACCACCGCCGCCACCGCCGAGTTCGGTCGCGCGGGCGGGGTCGTGTTGGGGATTGGGCGTAGGCAAGCGCGCGCCGACCCGCGTGCGCCACGCGGCGAGCGCATCGCGGAGTTCGCGGGCGCGGGCGGGCTCGCGGGTGGCGAGATTGTTTTTCTCAGCGGGATCAGCAGGGAGATTGTAGAGTTCGAGCACGTTGCCTTCAAAGAACTCGATGAGCTTCCAATCGCCCCGACGGAGCGAGCTGGCGGGAGTGCTGTGGTGGTAGTGCGGCAAGTGCCAGTAGAGGGTATTCCGGGCAAGCGTCGAGGCGGGATTGCGCAGGTGCGCAGCGAGACTCACGCCGTCCTGCGGCTGCGTGGTGGGCAAAGTGGCACGGCCCAGTTCGACCAAGGTCGGATAGATGTCGTGCGTGATGGCAGGAGTCCCCGATTCGCGACCGGCGGGGATGGTGCCGGGCCAGCGCGCGATTGCGGGGATGCGAACGCCGCCTTCGTAGAGCGTGCCTTTTTCGCCACGGAGCGGGTGGTTCGAGGTAACAATTCGGCCACTCTGCTCGTGCTCGATGCCGCCGTTGTCGGAAAGGAACAGGACCAACGTGTTCTCGGCGAGGCCGGCGGCATCCACGGCGGCGACAATGCGGCCGACCGATGCATCGAGTTCGGCGAGGAGGCCAGCGTAAAGCGGGTTGCTGGGGTATCCGGGCTGTGGTGACTTGGCGGAGAACTTCTTTTCGAGTTCAGGCGTCGTGGAAAGCGGGATATGCACGGCGTAGTGCGAAACTTGGAGGAGGAACGGTTGCGTGCGGTGCTGGCCGATGAATTCAACGGCGCGGTCGGTCAGGAATTCCGCGGTGCGTTGTGGCGCGGTGCGACCGGCGGCGGCCGGCTGGGTATGACCCTGCGTTTCATGCGCGGTTTTCCAACCCTGTTGCGTGGGGCCAAAACCGGCGCCGCCGAGGTGCCATTTTCCAAAGTAGCCGGTTTCGTAGCCGACCGCGCCGAGCCGTTCGGCAAACGTCTCGACTTCGAGCGGGAGTTGTAACGGCACAGCCGGATCGGTGAGGCGTGCGTAGGGGCGGCGATGGCCGGGGATGTGTTGCGTGATGCCGAAGCGCGCCTGGTCCTGGCCGCTCTGAAGATTGGTGCGCGTGGGCGAGCAGACGGGGCCGGCGTAAAATTGCGTGAAGCGCAGGCCCTGGCCCGCGAGGCGGTCTATGTTCGGCGTCTCGTTGAACTTATTGCCGTAGCAGCCGAGGTCGGCCCAGCCGAGATCATCGGCAAGGATCAGGATCATGTTCGGCTTAGCCCCTTGGGAGAACGCGCTGGTGGCCAACGCGAACATGCAGCCAGCAATCAGGGGAAAGCGGAGTGTTTTCATGGGGCTTACAAAAGGGATGCAGATGCGGGGGCAAGACGCGTAGCGACGCGACACACGAGCCTAGCGACTGCGCGTGGCGGCGACGATCGCGGCAAGGCGGGCTTTCAGATTTTCGCCGACCTCGGGATTTTTCGCGAAAACATCGGTCTTTTCCCCGGGATCTTTTGCGAGGTCGAAGAGCTGGAACTGCGGGGCCGGCGTGCGCTGCAGCGGTTGTTCGACGATTTCGTTGTTCGCGAACTTGGTTTCGTAACAGACCAGTTTCCAGTCGCCGACGCGGAATCCAAAGTTGCCCGTGCCGCCGTTGTCCTGCTGGACGTAGTGGTCGCGGCCCTTCGCGCCAGGTTTACCGAGAAGGGCGCCGGAGACGTCGATGCTGTCACCGCAGGCGTCGGCCGGGAGGACGGTGCCAGTGAGGGCGGCGAGGCTGGCGGCGAGGTCGATGGTGGAGACGACCTCTGCGGAGACACCGGGCTGGATGCGGCCTTTCCAACGCGTGATGAAGGGCGTGCGCGTGCCGCCTTCAAAGACGCTGTATTTACCACCGCGATACGGGCCGCCGGCGCGGTGATCGCCGCGTTGCTCAAGCGCGCCGTCCTTGTAGCCGTCGTCCATGACGGGACCGTTGTCGGAGCAGAGGACGATGAGCGTTTTCTCGGCGAGGCCGAGACGGTCGAGAGTCTTCATGAGCTCGCCGACGGACCAATCGAACTCGGCAATGGAGTCCCCGCGGAAGCCGAGCTTGGTCGCGCCGTGAAAGCGCTCGTGCGGCATGCGCGGAACATGGAGGTCGTGCGAGGCGAAGAAGAGAAAGAACGGCTGGGCGCGATGGGCTTCGATCCACGTGTTAGCTTTCTCGATCCATTTGTCACCGAGGTCTTCGTCGCGGAAGCGGGCGGTCTTTCCGCCAGTGTAAAAGCCGATCCGGGAAATGCCGTTATGGATGGTGGCGTTGTGGCCGTGGGACCAATCCATCTTGAGCGTGGCGCGGTGAGATTGGCCGGTGGGGTGGTCGCCGTCGGGTTTTTTGTCACCGACCCAGAGCGGATCTTTCGGGTCGAGATTCAGCACGCGGTCGTTCTCCACGTAGACCTGCGGGACGCGGTCGTTCGTGGTGGGCAGGAGGAAATTGTAATCGAAGCCGAGCTCGCGCGGACCGGGCGCGATGACGCCGTTCCAATCGGGGCCTTTGCCTTCGGCACCGAGACCGAGGTGCCATTTGCCGATGACAGCGGTTTCGTAGCCGGCAGCTTGGCGATATCGGCGATCGTAAACGTGTCTGGCGGGATGACGAGGTGGCCGTTGGGCGGGGCCACGCCGGTGCCTTTGCGCCGGAAGGCATAGCTACCGGTGAGAAACGAGTAGCGTGTAGGCGTGCAGGTGGAAGCGGAGCAGTAACCGCTCGTGAAACGCAGCCCTTCAGCGGCGAGGCGGTCGATGTTCGGCGTCTTGAGCGCGGTAGCACCATTGGCGGAGATGTCGCCGTACCCGAGGTCATCGGCCATGATGACAATGACATTAGGTTTCTCAGCGGCGAGAAGTGGTGCGAGGGTGGCAAGGAGAACAACGACGACGGAGCGCATGGGACTAGGAGCGAGGGATTGAGAGCAGGAACGACCGCGAGAGGAGAAAATCACTTAGCGGTGGGATTGGATTTTTTTGCGCCGCCCTTTTTTGCGGCGGGAGATTTTTTGGCGCCGCGTTGATTGAGCGGGAGGAGCGCGCCACCATGGGCGTTCATCTCGGCGTCGCACAGCGCGCGCATTTGGCGGAGCGTCGCGGCGTGGGCGGGATCGGGGGCGAGGTTCACGAGTTCGTCAGGATCACGCTGGAGATCGTGGAGAAATTCGTAGACGGGGGTCTGGTCGAAATAACGGGCGTAAACGTAGCGCTCACCGCGCACGCCCTCCCAGGTGAGCGTTGGGGCGAGGTCGAGGTGCTCGCAGAAAAAATGACGACGCCACTCTGCCGATGCGACGTTCTGGATGAGCGGGGCGAGGCTGCGGCCCTCGTAGGAGGTCGGCAGCTTCACGCCGGCCCAGTCGAGGAACGTCGCGGGCAAATCGACATTGAGCGCCATCTGGTCGAGGACCCGACCGCGCTGGGCTTTCGGCAGACGCGGGTCGTAGATGACGAGCGGGACGCGCAGCGCTTCCTCAAAGTGCGACCATTTGCCCTGAAAGCCACGGTCGCCGAGGTAATACCCGTTGTCGGCGCTATAGACGATGATGGTGTTGTCGGCGAGGCCAGCGCGTTCGAGTGCGGCGACCACGCGACCGATGGCGCGGTCGATACCACTAATCATACGAAGGTAGGCGCGGACGTTCGTTTGATATTTTTCCGGCGTGTCGTAGCTCCAGAAGAAGCGTTCGCGATTGATCGATTGTTTCAGGAAATCGGGATGGCGGTCGTAAATCGCCCGATCACTGAGGCGCGGAGGAGCGATGGTGCAGTCTTCGTAGAGGCCATCGACGGACGGCGGCCACGGGTAGTGTCCAACGCCGGGGCGACGGTCGTTATCCTTGGCGTGCGCGGCGTTGAACCAAAGATTGAGGCTGAACGGCTGACCCTTGGGCTGCGTTTGGAGAAACTCGATGGCGCGATCGGCGACGAGATCGGTTTCGTGCCGCGTCGTGCCGTCGGCCTGCGGTTTCAGGTAAGGATTGCGGCCGATCGCTTCGAAGCGATCGAACTGGGCGGCGGGGTTAAAGCCGGGTGGGGATTGCATGTGCCATTTCCCAAAATGACCGGTGCGATAGCCGGCGGCGCGGAGCTGCACGGGGAAAGTGGTGCCGAGGGCGGCTGGAGTCACTCGGGGGATGGCGTCGCGTTGCGCGTGCGAGCGCGCCCACTGGCCGGTGAGAATGACGGAACGGCTGACCCAGCACACGGCCGTCGTCACAAAAGCATTACTAAACCGCACGCCGTCTTGAGCGAGCCGGTCGACGGTTGGCGTCTGCACAATCGGGTGACCGGCGACGCCGAGCGTATCGTGCCGCTGATCGTCGGCAAAGAAGAAGACGATGTTGGGCGGCTTGGGGACTGCACCGGCAGCGCTCGACGCAAGACCGAGCGCCGCAATGGCAGGAAGAGCGAGGCGGCCGAGTCGCATGGGAGTAAGGGGCACGATCGCCGATCAGGGCGTCCAAATCGTTTGCGCGGTGCGACCTTCGGGGCGCCACCACGCGTCGAGCTTGGCGGCCAGTGCGGCGACGACGGCGGGATTCTGCGCGGCGAGGTTTTTATTCTCGTGCGGATCGGCGAGGAGATCGAAGAGCTGCGGGCGTTTTTCGTCGCGGGGGTTCCACGAGGCGTAGCGCGCACTGACGGCGCCGTCGTAGGTGAGCAGCAGTTTCCACTTTCCTTCGATGACCCAGCGGTAGACGAGACTGTCGGCGGGGCGATCGATGTTGGCGATGTCATGGGCAAACGTCTCACCATAAGCGATGGTGCGCGGCGTCGGCTGGCCGCTTTTCAGGATCGGCAGGAGGTTGTAGCCGGGGAGATTCTGCGGCGCAGTGAGTCCAGCGGCGGCGAGCGCGGTCGGGACAATGTCGATACTGGAGCCGAGTTGGTCGCCGCGCTTGCCGGGCTGAATGACGCCGGGCCAGCTGAAGAACGTGGGCTGGCGGATGCCGCCTTCGTTGGCGGATTGTTTCGAGCGCGGGGCGAAACCGGCGGCGTTCGCCTGCTGGATCCAGCCGTTGTCGCCGATGTAGACGACGAGCGTGTTTTGCGTGAGACCCTTGGCCTCGAGGCGGGCGAGCAGTTGGCCGCAAGTCTCGTCGAACCACTCCACCATCGCGTAATAGCGGGCGATGTGGTCCGAGGCGATACCCTTGGCCTTGTATTTTTGGAAAAGGTGGTCGGCGGGCGTGTGCGGCGTATGCGGCAGAAACGGCGCATACCAGACGAAGAACGGTTTTTTTTCGGTGGTCGCGTGATCGATGAAGTCGAAGATCGGGGTCAGCCCTTCGCGGCCGATTTTGAGTCCGTCGTCGCCGTGGCGTCCGCCGGGTTTCGGAAAACCGCGCGTCATACCGTGCGTGAAACCGCCGCGGTGGGAGCTGCCTTCCCACCATTTTCCCGATTGGTGGCTGAGGTAACCCTGCTCGCCGAGGAGCTTAGCGATCGACGGCTGCTGATAGAACTGCGCAATGAGTTTTTCTCGCAGCGCTTCGTAGGCGGGAGATTCGCCGGGCTGTTTGGCCGCTTTTTCGGCCTTCGTCGCTTTCGGCGCCTTGGGGGCGCGGGGCGGCGACTCGCCCAAGAGCGCGGGATCGTTGCCGCTGATTTTGTGTTGGTGCGCGTAGAGGCCGGTGGCGAACGTCGCGAGCGCGGGACGACAGAGGGCGGTGGGCACATAGCCGCGCGGAAAAACGGCACTGCGGGCGGCGAGCTTGTCGAGGTGGGGCGTCTCGATTTGTTGGTGGCCCATAAAACCGTAGTCGGTCCACCCGTGGTCATCGGAGATGATGAACACGATATTAGGGCGTGAGGGCTCGGCGGCGAAAACCGCGGTGCCGCTGCAGAGAACGGCGAGGGCGAGAGCGGGAAAAAACTTCATGGGAGAGCGAAGGGCGGAAGCGCGGAGATTATTTCCGCAAGGTGAGATTGACGCGGCGCACGTCCATCACGGAAGCGCCGGGGATCTGGAGCGCGCGCAGCGTCAGCGGGCCGCGACCTTTTTCGAGCTGCACGGTGCCGAGCACCAGGGGTCGAAAATCCTTCATCTGCGATTCTCCGACCGGACGCGGGAGCGTATCCTGATTCGTGTAGAGGGGCGGATCCCAACCGGGGGCGACTTTGCCGGTGAGGGTGGCATTTTTGAAACTCAACTCAATGGTCGCGCCCGAATCGGGCACACGGCACGTATAGTCGATTGTGACATCGTAGGTGCCGGCGGTATGGACGTCGATGTCCCAGGTGATGCGGTCATCGGTGGTCTTCCAGTTTACAAAGTAAGAAGAGTTCGGGGCGTTGCTGCTCCGCTTCACTCCGCCGTGCGGCACGCCATCGCGAGCCGGCAACGGGCTCCAGGGAAACTCGGCGTAACCCACGGAAAACGCGCGGTCATCCGGAACCACGCTGTTCCCGGCTTTGCCTTTCTTCGTGCCCGTGGTCCGCGTGACGTCACCGGCGGCGGGGGAAGTCGCCCCGAACACATCTTTGCGCCACGCGGCGACGGCGGCGGAGAGTTGGGCCGCGACGGCCGCCTGCTCGGTGGTGACGTCCTTCGTCTGACCGGGATCGGCGACCATGTCGTAGAGCACCCCGCGACTGTCGAGCCGGTGGGTCTGCGAACGTGCGCTGACCTGGCCGTTTTGGTGCGAGAAGATGAGGCGTTGCGGAAGTGACGGCACGGTGCCCAGCAGCAACGGCGACAGATCGACGCCGTCGAGGGGTTTGGTGCCGACGCGCAGCACGCCGGCGAGCGCGGTAAGCGTGGGGAGGAGATCGATCGCGCCGGCGATGTCGCGGATCATCGCGCCGGGTTTGATCTTGCCCGGCCACCGCACGAAGAGCGGGGAGCGCACACCGCCTTCATCGACGGAGCCTTTGCGCCCCTTCATCCCGCCAGTCCAACGAAAACTATTCGGACCGTTGTCGGAAAAATAAATCACAATGGTGTTTTCGCGGAGGCCCAGCGTATCAAGTTTTCGGAGCACGCGGCCGACGTTCCCATCTTGGTTTTCCAACATCGCGTGGGCGCAGCGCGTATGGTCGGCGTCTTCTTGCGCAGGATCGGTCGCGAACTGGACGAGCTTGGTATCCTTGAAATTGTTCCAGTTTTTTTCCGGTGCGGCCCACGGCGAGTGCGGGGTGGAAAACGGAATGTAACAGAGGAAGGGTTTCGCGCGGTTGCGGTCGATGAAGTCGAGGGACTTGTCCGTGCAAAGATCGACGATGTAGCCGCTCTCGCGGACCATCTTGCCATTGTGCTCAAGCGGTGGGTCGAAGTATTCGCCCCAATGTCCGGACGTGTGCCCGTAGTATTCGTCGAAGCCGCGGGCCAGCGGGTGATAGGGCCATTGGCTGCCGTTGTGCCATTTGCCGAAGGCGCCCGTGGCGTAGCCGCGCGCCTTAAGGGCGTCGGCGAGGGTTTTCTCGTCGGTATTCAGGCGCTCGAGGCCGGTGGAGACGCCGCGCACGCCGCCGCGCGGATGATAGCGACCGGTGAGAAACTCGGCCCGGGTCGGCGCGCACACCGCGCAGACATAATAGCGGTCAAACTGCGCGCCGTCGCGGCCGATGGAGTCGATGTTGGGCGTGCGGGCGAGTTGGTTGCCGTTGATGCCGTAGTCACCCCAACCGGCATCATCGGCGAGGAAGACAACGATGTTCGGCGGACGCGAAGGCGTGGCGGCGATGAGTAGCGTGGCGGGAGCGAACAGGAGGGCGACGAGCGTGAAGACGGAGCGTAGATGCATGGAGAACGGGGCGAGGTGGGGGGTTATTTCTTCTGCTTCGCTTTCTGGGTGTTGGCCTCGGGCGAGCCTGGGCGGATTGACGCGCGGCCGCTCGGCTTGGTGACGTCATAGGTCGCATTCGCGGTGGGGAACTTTGCACCGACCGAACGCTGCCAAGCGGCGAGCTCGCTGCGGAGGGAGGCAACGCGGGCGGGTTCGCGGGCAGCGAGATCGGTGGCCTCGCCGATATCGGTCACGACGTTGAAGAGTTCGAAGCGATCGTCCTCGAACCAGTGAATCAGTTTCCACGGGCCGCGGCGGACGGCGGCGGCGGGGGCACCGCCTTGATTACCGTAGTGAGGATACTGCCAGAAGATCGCGCGCTCGGGGGCGGCACCGCCGCGGAGCACGGGCACGAGACTGATGCCGTCGAGAAGCTGACCAGAGGCGGGTTTCGCGCCGGCGGCCTCGAGGAGTGTCGGGAAAAAGTCTGGACTACTCACGGGCGCGTCGAGGATGGAGCCGGGTTGGGCGACACCGGGCCAACGCACGATGAGCGGCTCGCGAATGCCTCCTTCGTACATCCAACCCTTGCCACCGCGCAGCGGGAGATTGGAGGTGGGCCAACCCTCGCTGGTGGCAAGGCCGCCGTTGTCGCTCGTAAAAATGACGATCGTGTTTTCGGCAAGACCGAGGGCGTCGAGTTGCGCGAGGACTTTGCCGACGGCGAGGTCCATCGCCTCGACCATGGCGGCGTAAACCGCGTGAGCCTGCGTAAGGCGGACATCGCGCTCCCCTTCCCTGCCCCATTTTTCCGTGAGGCCGAGGCGGGCGCGTTTCTCTTCGTATTTCTTTTGAAGATCGGGGCGCGCCATCAGCGGCGTGTGCACGGAGTAGAATGGGAAGTACGCGAAGAACGGGCGGTCTTTGTTCGCCGCGATAAATTTCGCGGCTTCGCCGGCGAGGCGGTCGGGGAGGTGTTCGCCGGGAGGGCCGTCGGGCAGGCGGGGATTGCCGTAGGGCGAAAAATATTTGTCGCCGCCGTAGGGCCCGCCCTTGTCGATGCCGCCGAGGTTGTGTTCGAAACCTTGATTTTCAGGCCACCAGCCCTGGGGTCCGAGGTGCCACTTGCCGGCGAAGAAGGTGGCGTAGCCGGCGGCTTTCAGAGATTTCGCGAGCGTGGGCGAGTCCAGCGCGAGGCGGTCGGAATATGCGGCGGGGAGGAGCTTCGTGTTGCGTTTCCAAGCTCCGGGCTGAGGGGCGCCGATGTAGTCGGTAATGCCGGTGCGCTGCGGCCATTGCCCGGAAAGAATGCTCGCGCGGGTGGGCGAACAGACGGGGCACGCGGCGTAGGCATCGGTAAAGCGCACACCCTCACGAGCGAGGCGGTCGAGGTGCGGCGTCTCGTAGAACGTGCTGCCATAAGCGCCGAGATCCTGGCGGCCGAGGTCGTCGGCAAGAAAGAAAATGATGTTCGGCGGCCGCGGAGGACCGCCTGCGGCCGCGGCGAGCGCCGCAGAGGACGCGAGCGCAAGAACACTGGAAAATAAAAAACGGACGAAAGTCATTCTCACTTCTTGGCCCTTCCTTTCTTTGCCGCCGGGATGTCGGGATCGTTGACCGGACCGGACATGGGCGGGGTTTCGTAGAATTTACCGTCGTCGACGAGGCGCGGATCGCCGGTGCGGGCGAGCTCGCCCGTGAGGCGCGCTTCCATTTTCGCGCGAGCGGCCGTGTAGCGCGGATCGGCGGCGACGTTTTTCGTCTGCTGGGGGTCGGACTTGAGATCGTAGAGTTCCTCGCGCGGGCGTTTGCCATAGATCCAGTTGAAGTGATCCTTCCACTTGGGATCGTTGCGCATCGTCACAAACCACGCCTTGGTCGGACTGGCGTCGTCGTCAGGAAAGGTGACGCGGGTTTCTTCGGTGAGCTCCGCGACCGTCGGCGGATTCGGACCGTCGAGCCGATAGGGATCGCCGAGCGGCCAACGGTCGGGGCGGAAATTGATGATGTAGAGAAAATCGTGGGTGCGGATCGCGCGTTGTGGATACGGCAGGTAGTCGGCGCGGGCGATTTCGACGTGACGCTCGCGACCGATGTAGACGGCGTCACGGGCGGGCTCCACTTGACCGGACTTGGTCGAGCGCAGGAGGTTCACGAGACTACGGCCAGTCATGACGGCGGGCGGTTTCAATCCGCCCATTTCGAGAAACGTGGGGGCGAGATCGGGCAACGTGATGAGATCGTCGACAACGCGACCGCCGCTCACGCCGGGGCCGCGGATCGCGAGCGAGACGCGAGCGCCGAAGTCATAGAGGTTGCATTTGCCGTGGCCGAACCCGGGCGCGCCGTGGTCGCCGCTGATAACGATGACCGTATTGTCCAATTCGCCGATCTCGGCCAAGCGCGCGAGCAAGACGCCGAGGGCAGCGTCGACGGCTTGCGCCTCACCGAGGTAGTCGGCGAAATCTTCGCGCAGCTCCGGCACGTCGGGCAGATACGGGGGCATTTTTCCTTTCAGCGAGTCGGGGTCGATGCCCCACAGTTTCTTACCCGAGCCGTTCATCCACTTACGGTGCGTCGTGGTTGGGCCGAACCAATAGCAGAAGGGCTGGCCGGGCTTGCGGGCAGCGAGGAAGTCGTTGAAATTGCCGCGGACCTCATCGTAGATCGCATTTTTTGCCGCTGCGAGAGGCTGACCTTGCGCGACCATGGCGGTGACGTGGGTGGAAAACTTGTTAAACCGACCGCCAGCTTTCTCGTAGGCGTATTTTCCGGCGCCGTAGGGAGCATCGTTGGGCGTGCCGGGACCCCAGACTTTATAGGTCTCACCGAGGTGGTAGCCGGACTCCCCCAACATGAGCGCATAGGAAGGATTGGAATAATCCCAAATGGCGCCGCGCAGAATCGACGCGCGGCCGGTGCGCCAAAAGTGTTGGCCGGAGAGGATCGCGCTGCGGCACGGCGTACAACTCGGCGCAGAGACGAAGGCCTGGCGGAACAACACACCCTCGCGCGCGACGCGGTCGAAGTTCGGCGTCTGCACGGCATCGCTCAGGGTACCCGGGCCGTCAAGCTTCGCGTAGGCGCTGGCGTAGCGGCCCCAATCGTCGGCGAACGCGAAGAGAATGTTGGGGCGTTTCGGTTCGGCGGCGTGAGCGGAGGCGGCGATGTGAACGGAAACGAGGATGAGGAGGAGGGGTTTCATAATGTAAAAACGGGGAATTGATTGATGACGGTGTTCTTACTCGCCCTTGGCTTTCCGATTCAGTGGAAACTCCGGCGTGTCGGTGCGGGCGGTGGTCAATAGTTTTTCGAGGACGGCGGCGACAGCGGGTTCGGCACTTGAGAGGTTTTGGTTTTCCCCGATGTCGGTCGCTAGATTGTAGAGTTCGACCGGGCGCCCGGGTGCCGCGCGAAAGGCCTTCCAATTGCCGCGGCGGACGGCTTGTTGCGGCGCTGCTTCCCAATAAAAGTGATCGCGAAGGACCTGCTTGGTCGGCTGCCCGGTGAGCGTGGGCACGAGGGAGACGCCATCGATGCCCGTAGGAATGTTCGCGCCGGCGAGCGTCGCGAAGGTGGGAAACATGTCGGCGAAATCGCAGACGAGCGGCGACTCGCTGCCGCACGCGATACGGCCCGGCCAACGCGCGATGAACGGCACGCGAATGCCACCTTCGTAGAGCGTGAACTTCAGATCGCGGAGGGGACCGTTACTAGCGAAAAACTCGGGGTCTTGGCCGCCGGCGGTGATGGGGCCGTTGTCGCTCGCGAAAACCACGAGTGTGTTGGCGGAGAGTTTTAGTTCATCGAGCAGATCGAGGAGGCGACCGATGTCGCGGTCGAGGCGCGTGATCATCGCCGCGCGGACGGCCCGCGGCTCTTTTTGTGCGGCGTAGGTCTTGGCACCGGGAAACGGTTTGGGCTCGGGCCACTTGCCACGGTATTCGGCGAGCGAGTCATCGGGCACGGCGACCTCGGCGTGCGGGAGGGTGAACGCGCCGAAGAAGAAAAAAGGCCGATCTTTGTGCCGGCGGACGAAATCAAGGGTCTCGCGTATGAACAGATCCTGCGAATACACGGCACGGCGACCGTCTTTGTTTTCGGGGATCTCGACGCGCCGGCCGTTTTTCCAGAGATGATCGGGGTAGTGGGTGTGCGCGTGGGTTTGGTCGATGAAGCCGAAGAACTCGTCGAGGCCTTTGGCGGCGGGCGCGCCGGTGCTGGCAAAATCGCCGAGTCCCCATTTCCCGACGGCGCCCGTGGCATAGCCGGCCTCCTTCAGTGCCGATGGAAAGGTGCGGTCGGAAGCGCGCAGGGGGAGCTTGCTGTTGGCGCGAATGAAGGTGTGCCCGCCGTGCAACCCGGTCATGAGCACGGTGCGCGAAGGCTGGCACGACGGGGCACCGGCGTAGTGTTGGGTGAAACGCATTCCTTCCTGCGCCATGCGATCGAGCCGCGGCGTGCGGATAAGTTTCTGGCCGTAGCTGCCGAGGTCGCCGTAGCCGAGATCGTCAGCGAGGAGATAAATGATATTGGGTTTGGCTGCCTGGGAAAACGCGCAGGTGGCCAACGCCAACACGCACCCGGCGACGAGGGAAAAACGAAAAAACTGCATGGGATGACCGACGACGATGGAGCGGACGTCACCCGCGGGGCAATCTTCTTTGCCGGACCGAAGGCGAGCGTTGCTGTGTCGCATGAACCCCGACCCAAAGTTGACCCCGTTTGCGGTCCCCCAGTTCCAGCAGGAACTCGATGACGACTTCGCTGGGCGTGCCGAGTTTCTTGAAATAGGCGGCAAAAGCCGCGGGGACGTTGCCGTCGATCCGTGCTTCGCGGAGCTTCTGGCCCTGCGCGTCGAGCGTGCAGGCCACCGAGTAACGTTTGTGATAATCGATTCCAGTGGAGATCATGTCGGCAAAGTCGGACACCGCGCGGCGCGCGTGGCTCCTTCTATAGCTGCTCATGTTACCTTGTATCTTGAACGTTAAGGATTGGTGGCGGCTTCCGAGAATGGGTGGGCACATTCAAGGATCAACTTGAAGAAAGATTTGATATAAGGAGTTCACGAAAACATTGAGCAGGGGACTTCCAGCCAAGGATTTTTCTGGGACGCTCGTTGAGCATTTGCTGATAAGCGCTGAGTTGCTGATAAGAGACGAGCGACAGATCCGTGCCCTTGGGCAGGTAGTGGCGGATGCGACCGTTCTGGCTTTCGCAGGTGCCGCGCTCCCAA
>SYGN01000226.1 GCA_005799525.1 Opitutaceae bacterium
CGCTGCTCTTCACCGCCGGACAGCGTGGCGTAGTCCCGGTCGAGCGTCAGGTAACCGAGCCCGGTCTCGAGCAGAAACGCGAGGCGCTGTCCGATGCCGGTGACGACGTCGCGCACGGCCTCGTTGGGCCCGTGGGCCGCGATGAGTTCGCGGGCGAACGCATCCGCTGCGATGATATCGAGCCCCATAAAATCCGGAAACGATTTACCGCCGCAACGCACGGCCCCGCTCCGCGCATTGAGGCGCGAGCCGCGGCACTCGGGGCACTCCCCCGCGATCATGAAAGTCGTGAGCCGCGCCTGAAAGCCCTCACTGTCGGTGTGCCGCCAACTGTCCTCCAAATCCGCAATCACCCCGGGAAAGGTCTGGGCCTTCGCCTCGCGCATCCGGCGCAGTTTGATGGCAAACTGCCGCTCGCCGGCACCCCACAAAAGCTCGTTCCGAATTTTTTCCGGCAGCGTCTTCCACGGTACATCTGCGTCGAACGGCAGCTGTTCGGCGAGCTGCTTGATCAATGAATTGTGTTTCATGATCAGATTTTTTCCGCCGATACGCCACGGTTTGATGGCGCCCTCGCGGACGCTTTTTTCCGGATCGGCGATCACGAGCTCGGGCGCAAAGCGGAGTTTTCGGCCCAAACCGTCGCAGGTCGCACACGCGCCGTCGCGGTGGGAAAAGGAAAAATGCTTGGGCGTGAGTTTCGCAAAGACGTCGCCGCACACTTCGCAGGCGAGCGACTGGCTGAGAGAGAATTCCCGCCACGGAGCCTCGGCGTTTTTCTGCGCGAGCACCACGACGCGGTCCTGGCCTTCGCGAAAGGCGAGCTCGAGCGAATCCGCGAGCCGCGAGCGCTGGTCAGCGACCGCCACGAGCCGATCGACGACGAGCTCCAACGTGATCTCTTTCACCCCTGCGCCGGTCGCGAGGAGCTTGGGTTCGTCGAGATTTTTAATTTCGCCGTCGAGCCGGACGCGTTGAAAACCCCGCTGGCGCAGCCTCGGCAGTTCCTCGCGCAGCACGCTGGGCTTCGCACGCAGAAGCGGGGCGAGCAACATGACGCGTTCACCGGCGCACTCCGTGAGGATGCGTTGGACATTGTCGTCGAGCGAGCGCTGCACGACGCGCCCATCGTCCCGCGGGCAGCGCTGTTCGCCCACGAGCGCCCACAGCAGGCGCGCGTAGTCGGCCATTTCCGTGGCGGTTGCGATCGTGCTCCGCGGCCCGCCGACACCGGTGCGCTGCTCGATCGCGAGGACCGGCGAGAGGCCGTGAATGAAATCGACGTCGGGCCGCTTGAGCTGGTCGAGCACCTGACGCGCCTGGGCCGAGAGGCTCTCCATGTATTTGCGGTAGCCCTCCGCGTAAATCGTATCGAAGGCCAGCGACGATTTCCCCGAACCGCTCGGCCCCGTGATCACGACGAGCTTCCCGCGCGGAATGCGCAACTCGAGATTCTTCAAGTTGTGCTCGCGCGCGCCTTTGACGTGGATGTGAGTCGCGGCCTGCATGGATCGGTCGCGCACGCTTGCGGAAAAGTCTCAGGCGTCAAAGCGCGAATCACGTTTCGTCGTTCCTCCGGCCGCCCAGCCGCCACGGCTCGCATCAATATTCACTCTTGCCCCACGGGAGGCCGACCCGTTTCGTGCTCGGGCGATCACTTCGTGACGTCAGCAACCCTTCCTTCCAACCGGCCGTTGCGTTTACCGCGAGACGGCATCCCTAGCACCAAACCTTATGAAAAAACTCATCACCGCTCTCGCCGTCGCCCGCCTTGCGCGCGCGGCGCTCGTCCCTGCACTCGGTCTCGCGCTGCTCGCGCCCGCCGCTCACGCGATCCAGATCAAGAATGGCGGCCTGACCGGCAGCTTCGACTCCACGATCTCTTTCGGAGCCATCTACCGTCTCCAAGACCCCGCGAACACCAACTACGGCACGACGAATTTTTTCAATGGCGTCCCCGGGTTGCTCAACTCGGTGAATACAGACGATGGCAATCTCAATTACGGCAAGGGCTGGGCTTCACAGCTCCTGAAGGGCTCGCATGACTTGGAGCTCAAATACGGCAACTTCGGCGCCCTCGTCCGCGGCTACTGGTTCACCGACTTCAAGAGCGATGACACGCTGCGCACAAAACTTTCCGATCAGGCAAAAGACCGCGTGGTCCGCGGTGCCGAGTTCCTCGACATGTATGCGCGGGCGAAATTAACCGTCGGCACGGCCATGCCCGTAGAGTTCCGCATTGGGCGCCAAGTGCTCAGCCTCGGCGAAAGCACGTTCATCCCCAACGGTATCAATGTCGTCAATTCCGCCGATCTCTCCAAGCTCCGCACCCCCGGTGCCGAACTCAAAGAAGCCCTGTTGCCCGTCAACCTCGTGAAGGCCTCGATCGGCGTGGCGAAAAACGTCACCGTGGAACCGTTCTGGCTCTTGGAATTCCGCCGCAATGAACTCGAACCCGCCGGCACCTATTTCTCCACTAATGATTTTGCGACTCGAGGCGGTAGCAATGTCCTGCTCGGCTTCGGCACCCTCGCCGACAACGGGACGCTGGGCTCCATCCCGCGCAACCCCGATCGGGAAGGTTCGAACTACAACCAATACGGCGTCGCCACGCGCGTGCTGGCGCCCGGGCTTAACAATACCGAGTTCGGCGTCTATTACGCGCGTTACAACAGCCGCTCGCCGCTGCTCAGTTCGCGCACACCTACCGCGCCGATCGACACCAACCTCACCGGTCCACTGACGATGGCCTTCCTACGCGGCGGCGTCCCCGCTGCGGCCGCGCCCGCGCAAGCCGCCGCTATTTTCCAAATGCTCGTGAAGGCCACACTCGCACCCGCAACACTCACGCCCGTTGAGGCCGCCACCCTGCAGTCCCCGGCCATCCAAGCCGCGGTCTCCGGTGCCCGCTCGATCGCGTTGCTCACTGCCGCCGCCACCGGCCGCTACTTCGCCGAATACCCGGAGGGCCTCAATCTCTACGGTCTCAGCTTCAACACCTCCCTCGGCAACAGTGGCATTTCTTGGCAGGGCGAACTCTCCCTGAAGAAGGACGTCCCGCTGCAAGTCGACGACGTCGAACTCCTCTTCGCGACGCTTTCTTCGCTGACGAACGCGACCGGCTCGGCGTTCGGCACGAGCAATCAAATCGGCAACTTTCTTGGCCAGCTCAACCGCGAGATCACCGGTTACCGCCGCCACAACGTCTGGACCGCCCAGAGCACAGTCACTAAGGTTTTCGGTCCCATGTTGGGCTCCCAGCAATTCACGTTGCTCGGTGAGGCCGGCGGCATTTGGGCCAACCTGCCCGGCAAGGACACGCTGCGCTACGAAGGTGCCGGCACGTTCACCAGTGGCAGTCCGACCGCCATGCTCGCCACCCCGTTTCCAACCATCCCGCCCACGCCCACCGACGCTTTTGCGGACAGTTTTTCAGGCGGCTACCAGATCCTCGGTCGGCTCGACTACAACAACATCTTCCCCAACGTAAACATGCAGCCCACGGTCGCCTTCACCCATGACGTCACCGGCAATACGCCCGCGCCCCTCAGCAATTACATCAAGGGTCGCAAGAGCGTGAATCTCTCGGTTGAATTCACCTATCGCAACGCGTGGGCAGTCGAACTCCGCTACGTGAATTTCTTCGGCGGCAGCCGCTTCAATCTTATCAACGACCGCGACTATTTCGCGACGACGGTCAAATACTCGTTCTAACGTGATGGCCGGCGGTCTCAGGCCGTCGGCCCAGCCACTCCCGCGCCCCCTTCCGCTCGTTCCCGCCATGAAAAAAACACCCGCCTCTCAGTTCGTCCGTCGCTGGCTGTGTCCGGCCCTCTGCCTCGTGTCTGCTTTCCCGCTGCTGAGCGCTGCCGTTCCCGAGGGGACCGCCTCGCGTCTCGGCAAAGACCTTACACCGCTCGGAGCAGAGACGGCCGCCAACGCCGACGGCTCCATCCCCGCATGGAACGGGGGTATCCTCACCCCACCCGCCGGCTACAAGCCTGGCCAACACCACCCGGATCCCTTCGCCGCCGACCAACCGCTCTTCACCGTCACGGCGGCCAACTCGGCGCAACATAGCGTGAAGCTCACCCCCGGTGCACTCGCGATGCTCAAGGCTCATCCCCTTTACAAACTCGTCGTCTACCCCACGCGGCGCAGTGTCTCAAATCCCCAGCGGGTTTACGATGCCACGCGGAAGAACGCCACCACCGCCCAACTCACCACCGGCGGCAATGGGATCAGCGGCGCGGTCATCGGCGTCCCGTTTCCCATCCCGGCGAGCGGTCTCGAAGTGCTCTGGAATCACCTCACCCGCTTCCGCGGGTCCGCGGCCTCCCGGCAGATCGATCAAGCGGCCGTCGAGCGGGGAGGTGGCTACCAGCTCGTGAAGTTCGAGGATGAATTTATTTTCAACTATACGCTCCCGGACATGACCGCCGCCGAACTCGAAAAGGACAATACCTTGATCATGTTCAAACAAGCGGTCGTTGCCCCCGCTCGCCTCGCCGGGACCATTCTCCTCGCGCAAGAGACCATGGACCAAATTAAAGAGCCCCGCCGCGCTTGGGTTTACAACGCCGGCCGCCGCCGCGTCACCCGTGCGCCGAACGTCGCCTACGACAATCCCGGCACCGCCG
>SYGN01000033.1 GCA_005799525.1 Opitutaceae bacterium
TATGCGGATCCGCCAGGCACAGGGATTGCTGGAGACGACCGGGAACAAGCTGGAGCACGTCGCGGCGAGCGTTGGCTACCGGAGCAACGATGTGTTTACGCGGGCATTTGTGCGCTGCGTGGGTGTGACGCCTTCGCACTATCGCGAACGGCGGTGAGGGCGGCGGTTTGGACCGCGGGCTCGAGCGTGCGATTGAGGATGAACTCCTCCCAGTTTGGCCGGCTGTGGCAGCAAGAGTTTCTTGGGTTGGCCGCACACTGCGGCCAGCAGCGACCCCATGCGGGAACAAGAAAAATCGTAGCATTTCCGGTCTAAGATTTCCGTAACAACGATGCTGGCCTGGGGAGCGGGCATGAAATTCAGGCGTTTTCCTTGAGGAAATTGATCAGCCCGAAGCCGCTGGAGGATTCGTCGAGCGCGCCGGTTTTTCTGAAGTGGGTGTGCGATTCCTCGAAGGTGGCGAAGGGCATGCGGCGGTTGATGTCGGTGAGCTTGTGGGCGAAGGCGACAAAGGGATCGGGATCGCCGCGCAGGGTGAGCGCTTCGAGCACGGTGAGGTAATCCGTGCGGAGCGACGTGGGCACAATCAGGCGGGCGTGCCCGGCGGCTTCCAACTCGGCATTCATGGCGAAGCGGGAGATGCGGCCGTTGCCGTCGTTGAAAGGGTGAACCTCGGCGATGAGGAAGAGCGCGTAGAGCGCGCGGGCGGTGGCGGAACGCAGATCGTAGATGGCCGGCCAGGCGCGCGTGAGCGTGGCGGTGACGAGGTCGGGAGCGACGAAGACGCGGGAGCCAATTTCGTTGTTCGTTTTCTTGAAGACACCGGGCTCGACCGTGAGGCGGCTGGCCATCATGCGCGCGTGGCGGCGTTTCAGGAGTTCGAGGAATTGCGCGGGATCGCGCGGCACCTCGGGGCTGAGGTTGGGATCGACGATGAGGCGGTAGGTCTCGCGCACGTCGTGGGCGTCCTCGGGCCGCTTTTGTTCGACGGCCTTGGTGGGACCTTGATCGTAAACGATCACGCGGGCCTCATCGACGGTGAACTTGGTGCCCTCGATAAAATTGGAAAAGTAGGATTCCCAGAAGGCGCGGTTGTCGAACTCCGGCGCCGGGGGACGCGGCAATTCGACAAACGACTCAGCGGCGAGCCGGGCGTGGAGTCTGCTAAACAAACGCATGCGCTCCGGGTCGAAGGGCTGGCCGGTGGCGCGAGCGCGGGCGACATCGGTGACCAGTCGATAGGATGAAGCGCGGCCATGGAGAGATTCGACCAAGGCGTGCAGCCGTTGCTGTTCGCGCGTCCAACCAAATTGGGAGGAAAGGATGGCGGCTTTGTCGCGGATTTCAGTGAGCCAGCCGAGGCCGTGGATGCGAAGATGGCGATCGAGCCAAGCTTCCAGCGCCTCAGAGGAGAGGGTTTTGGCTTCGTCTTCGCCGTGCGCCCGGGCGATCTGGAGATTTTCGAGCAGGGCTCGGGGTTGGCTGGCGGTGAAGATCGCCGAGCCGTCGTCGAGCACGGGAGTGCGGATGTCGTCAGCGTGGGGAGCGGGACCGCGCCACAGGCGGATTTCCAGACCGGGAAGTTCGCGCACAGGAGCCACAGCTTGGGGCAGCGTGAGGTGGAGCTTGCCGGCCGGCGACACGTTCCCCTCCAGAGCGGAGCGGTGGCTGATAACTGCCCCGGGGTAGAAATGAGCGACGATCTCCAGGCGGTGGCGGCGAAGAATATCCTCCGGTGGCGAACGCAGGTCGTCGGTGTAGATCTTTGACGCGAGCTTGCGGAGCGTGCCGGCGCGGGTGGCGCGCAGGATTTCGCTGGAGCGTTGGGCTGTGCTGAAGAGGAGCGCCATATCGGTGGGAATAGCTACGAACAATAGGTGCGACGGCTGATTTTTATGCGATTAACGCCCTGTTTGGTTATTTTTGATTGAATTAATGAGCGTGAGACGGAATCGTAGGCGGAAGGGATGTTTCGTTTGATTAGCGGTGAAACAGAGTTGAAAATGACGATTTATATTGAATTAGCGATCTATTCCATCGTTTTTCATACGATATGGCTGATTAAGGAAGATCGCCAACGCTTTTGGCATCGGAATCAGGCCGGCGATGATGCGAACAACGGCGAGTGTCGGCTTCCACAGCAACGATGTGTTTACGCGGGCATTTGTGCGCTGCGTGGGTGTGACGCCTTCGCACTATCGCGAACGGCGGTGAGGGCGGCGTGCGGGGACGGGACGAAAGGGACGGCGGCGTGCGGCCGGAGGGCAGCGCCGAGTGCGACGAATCGCAGTCGCGCGCTGCGCACGGTCTACTTCGTTGAAGGTGCGGGCGCAGGGGTCGGCGCGGCTTTCTTCTTTTTCGCGTTCGGGTCGCGCGGTTTCGGATGGCCGACTTTGTCCCACGTCGGCGCGCCGGGAGTGGGTGGAAGTTCTTCGATGGTGACGTCCTTGGCTTGGACGAGGGCAATGCCACCGCTGTGGATTTGGAGCGCGATCTTGCCGTCGAGGGCGACGGATGGGTCCGCTTCGGTGTAGTCGAGGGTCGGCACGCCGTTAATCCAGGCGCGGATGCGGGCGCCTTCGGTGCGGATGCGGTATTCATTCCAGCCACCTTTTTTCACGGCGGCATCGGCGGCAGCGGCATCGAGGGGTTCGGCGATGACTTTGTTGCGTCGGGATTCGTCGTAGAGTTTGCCCCACCACTTGTCGCCGGCGTCGACTTGGTAGCCGGACATCTCGGTGTCGGCGGGGACGCGGAGGCTCCGGATCTGCACGCCGCTGTTGATCATACCGGTCGCAGGATCGCCGGTGAGCTTGAGTTTGAGGCGGAGGTCGAAATTTTGAAATGAACGGGTGGTCGCGAGGAAGACATTGCGCGGGATCTTTTCGGTGGTGGAGCCGCCGGTGAGCGCGCCGTCGGCGACGCGCCACCATTTCGCGTCGCCTTCCCAACCGGTGAGGGTGCGGCCGTCGAAGAGGGCGGTGGCGGGTGCAGCGCGGAGGCTGGGTGCGAGCGAGAGGAGGAGGGAGATCGAGAGCAGGAGAGCGGGGGAGAGGGGGAGACGGAGGGCGGGCATGGGGGAGGGGATCGGAGTTTTTTGGACGTTGCTTGGCGGTGAATCGTATTATCCCAAGAGGGGGTTTTCCCAGTTCACGCCGGCGAGGCGGGCGAAATCGGTGTCCGCGGTGTGGACCGTGGCTCCATACTCCAATGCCAAGGCGGCGATTTGGGCGTCGGTCACGAGATTGCCGGCGGTGCCCGCCTTGGACAGCAGGCGGCAAACCGCTGCGATGTGACCGGGGCCGGCTACGAGGAGCCGAACATTGGGTCGGGCCAACCAGGAAGCGATGCGCTCGCTGGCTTCCTTCACGGTCAGCGGGTGATCGAACACTTTCCCGTGGGTCGACAAGCGAAGGAACGCGAAAACCACAACGGGGCTGAGGCCGACCGGTTCGACACCGGAGAGCAACGCGGCCCACCAACGCGCAGCGGCTTTGTGAAAGCAACTCTCGGCGTCGTAGGCGTAGAGCAGGAGGTTGGCGTCGGGGACGATCATTTTTGCAACGCGCTGCGGAGCTTGCGGGTCGTGACCGCGAAAGTCTCGGCCTCGAGGTCATCGGCGAGATCGTGCAGGCGCGACGGATCCAAGCCGGCCCGCAGGCCCATGGGGCGGGCTTTTACGACGAACGGCGCGGGGGCGACGGTGGGGGCGAGGTGCGCGAGGCCGCGGCGCAGGCCGTCGTTGAGCGCCGCCTTGAAGTTCTGCTGGGAGCCGTGGGTGGCGTGACGGAGCAGTTGTTCGACGTCGGGATCGAGGGTGACCGTGGTTCGCATGAAGGCATCATGATGCTTCTGTTTCTAGGCTGTCAAGATGCTGGCGGGTGCCGCGAGCTGCTCGGCCGGGCGCGCAGCGAACCGGCCGGGAAAGGAGTGGGGGCAGAGGAATGGGTCAGGGGCATGGGGCCCGACTGGACACCGTGCTGAACCGTAAATGATTTTTCCCGCAGATTCAGGGTTCGGCAGATTGAAGGGCCGCTGCACAGAACTCTGCGAGTCGGGAATCGGCGGGCATACCGGTTACGGAGAGCCCGGGCGGGGCAAAACAGCACGCGGGTGTCGCGTTCGTAGGGCGAAGAAATCCTCCCCATTCGATTCCCGGGGCGTGCCCTGGGCTCTCGAATATCGCCCCCTCGGGGCCTCCGACCACCAAGCAATCGAGCCACTGAAAATAGCGAAGGCCTGAGGTTCCTCGACCAAGACCGACTTGCCCCGACCGGTGCCGGCCGAGATCAGAAAGTGCGGCGCCCTTGGTGGAGCGCTCCTGATTTGCCCACGCGTCAAGCCCCCCCAGGCAGGACGGGTTGGTCAGGCGCTTACGGGGCTCACCCCGCGCCGAGGCGTTCACGGCGCTCCGCCAGCAAGGTAAGATAGCGGGTCTTCATCCCGGCGGAGAGAAAACTGGTTTCGATCCGCGCCGGCCAGCCGGCGCAGGCGGTCGCGAATCGAACCCGAGTCTGCTCAATCAGCGCGGCGCTGAGACCGAGCAGCTCGGCGGCGAGATAGCGCCAGAAATCATTCGCGCGAAGATTGGATTTTTTGCCGCGCAGCGGCAGTGCCAGCTCCTCGCGGCTTTTCGGATTGGGGATGGTGGAATTCAACAGGGCATATCAATCTTTGCATAAGTTCGTGCGCAATTGCGAAGGGGCCCAATGATTTCCCCTGGCTCATTCATTTGTGCGGCACGGGATCCAGCTGCAGAATTGCGCAAGGAAATTGAGCCCTGCGGGATGACGCGAACCCCATCACGGAAATAAGGTAGGAAAATTTTATTGGCAGGAACATTTCTCGGAGAAAACCCCGCTCGCTAGGCGTGGTGCCGGTCGTCCGGCCCCTATGCGAGGCCAACGATTCGGGACTGGACCAATCGCGAAGCCCACACCGTTGATCGGAAGGCGGAGGTGGGTTGGGAAATTTTCTTACCCACAAAATTTTCCTACCTTTACTCCGGTGCTGCGCTCATCGGAAACCCGTCGGTCGATGCGACGGCGTGCATGAACTTACGCAAGGATTGATAGGCCGGCGACAGCTCTACCTTGTCGTCGCGCGTGATCAGCGACCAGTTCTTGAGGTGCATGGCCTCGTTGCCGGTCAAGTAAGCGCAGAGCACCCGGTCGAGGAATTTCATTCGCTCAAGGGCTGGAAAGGTACAGAAGCGATCGATGACTACGATGAGCCGCTCGGTGCTGGAATCGTATTTGGTGTCGCGGCTCGCACCGCTCAACTGCGCAAAATCCTCAACGGGCTGCTTTTTCCAGCCCACGCGGTCGAAGCGGCGGACGAAGGAGGAACGGGTGTGATCTCCGTTCTGCAGCAGCCCATGCACCGGCACCTCGATGTTCACCGTGGCGACGAGCGACATGGTGAGCGCCTCGTTTTCCGGCAGCTCCGCGTAAACGAGATGCGGCGGCTTCACGATATACCGCCCGCCGCTGTCGACGATCTCCATGCGACCCTCGGTCACGCGCAGCACGGTGCTGAATTTTGGCTGCATGCCTTGGATCGACATCTTCACGGCCCGCGCAGCGGCTTCTTCCAGCAGTTGTTCCCGCGTGTGGGGCAATGGCGCAAGCGACTTCAGTCGCCGGTCGAGCAGACACAGGCCCGCCGGTGAATATGGCTCCGGCCCCTTGCAAGGCTCATTCGTGATGAGGCATCTCATCGGGGGGCCTCAATGCGCAGCGATCCGACCACGTCGTGCCCCACGGCCAGCAACTGGCCGAACAGGTCATGGCGATCCAGCTTACGGAGCCGAAGCAGCGCATCGAGTTGCACGCCCTCGGGCAGCAACCCCTCGAACGGCGCCGGGAAGCGTGGAAATTCCCACACCCGCTGGCTCGCCGGCATGGTGAGCGAGACCGGCTCGCCGTGAAAGCTGGCGTCATACGTAAAGCGATACGCGCCGTCGCCCCCCGCTTCCAGCAAGCCGGCGAATTGATTCTGTTGATAAATGCGGGCGATCTTCATGGCGAGCGCTTCTGTCGAGGCGAGCGGGACGCCGCCGATGTCGGCGAGGGTGAGGGTGGTCGTGGCGATTCGAATTGAACGGCAAATGCTTGAGTTGAGATGGCGCTGCGTTGGAGAAATGGACTCCGCCATTCAACGGTGATGTTCAGCACCCGGAAGATCTTCTGGAGGGTGTCCCACTGGACCGACTCCTTGCCGTGCTCGACATCCCACACGACCGTCTTGCCCACGCCGGCGAGCTGCGCCAGTTCGGCCTGGGTCAACCCTGCTTTTCGCCGGTGGCTTTGGACCAGTTGGGTTAAGGTGATCATTACCGCTTTAGCAGTAGTGGAATCGATTAAAACATCTCAATTAAACTAACATATGAGTTGTTGAATTAAAATTACCGCTTAAGAGGTAAGGATTGTGGTGATCATTTGCTTTCGTGCGCGGAATCGAAAAAACAGCTGATTTACCGCTAAAGCGGTCATTGATCTATCTAATCCCAATGCGCGTTCAAAATTAGACGATCACCGTTTTTCTGTAGGAGCCTGCTTGCGGGCGATTTTACATTTCACCGACTGACCGGGTCCTGAATCGCCTGCAAGCAGGCTCCTGCCTCCAAGAATACGCTGGCCTCACCGCCGGCGCGAAAATTTTCCTAAAGATTATTTATTGAGGGATGTTGGACCGTGACGATGAGATGACTTGGTGCTGACTTCGTGCGCTCGTGGATGACGTTGAAAGCATGGCGGATTTTTGCACGGAGCTAGGGTTTGATTAGGCGCCAGGCATCGCGATGCTGGTGGCGAGCCATGGTGTTGTGGAAGTCCTTCAGGGTCGA
>SYGN01000227.1 GCA_005799525.1 Opitutaceae bacterium
GCCGTCACCACCTACCAACACTTCTTCAACTTCGCCCGCAAAAACCGCTCGCGCGGCAACCACACACCCGCCGACCTTCTCGCCCAACGCGCGCCTCATCTCAGCCCCAAAGTCCTACTGCTACCCCCCGTCTTTCTTGACGCCCTGGTGGGTCAGGATCTGTCTGGACCTCCCGACTTCAATTCCAGTTACACCCCCACCGAACGGCGCCCGAAATTTTCGCTTCTAATTTCCGCGGGCCGTCGCTTAATCTGAGGAGGTGTCGTTGCTCTCGTTTCGCACCCCGGACCGCAAAGTCGAAATCGCTTGGTTCTCCTCGCTCTGCAACGAGGACTGCGAATTTCTCGGCCAGCCCGACGGCAATCTGCGTAGCAACTACGGGCATTGCGGTGGTCTTGTCCGGCAGGCCGATGCTCTGGGCTATCAGAACATCCTGCTGCCCTCCGGTTGGGTGCCGGGCCAGGATGCGTTGACGTTTGCGGCGGCGATGGCCGGTCAGACGCGGCAGATTAACCAACTCGTGGCGCTCCGCATGGGCGAGGTCTGGCCGCCGATGCTCGCGCGGGCCATCGCGACGGTCGACCACATTGCGCAAGGGCGGCTCACCCTGAACATTATTTCGTCGGACCTGCCGGGACTGAAGGAATCGAACGAGGTGCGGTACGAGCGCAGCAGCGAAGTCATCCAGGTTCTGCAAAAACTTTGGGTGACCGACGGGCCGCTTGAGTGGCAGGGCAAATTTTACAATTTCAGCCTGCCGAATTGTGAGGCGGCCAAACCCTATCAGCAGAACGGCGGTCCGCTACTCTATTTCGGCGGGATTTCTCCGCTGGCACAGGAATTGTGCGCGAAACACTGCGACGTGTTCCTGATGTGGCCTGAAACTGAGGACCGTCTCGCGGTCACGATGCAGGGCATGAGCGCGCTCGCGGCGAAACACGGCCGCGTGATCGATTTCGGCCTGCGCATTCACATCATCGTGCGTGAGACGGAGGCCGAGGCGCGCGCGGCGGCGAAGCGGTTGATCTCGAGACTCGATCTTGAGAACGGTCGTGAAATCAAGGCGCGGTCCCTGGATGCGAAGAGTGCGGGTGTGCTGCGGCAGGACGAACTGCGGGCCCGGGCTGATTCCGATCTGTTCATCGAGGAGCGCATTTGGTCCGGCATCGGACTTGCCCGCAGTGGCTGCGGCAGCGCGATCGTGGGGGATCCGGACCAGGTGTTGGCAAAAATGAACCGCTACATCGACATGGGCATGCGCGCCTTCGTCCTGAGCGGTTACCCGCACCGCGAGGAATCGTATCTTTTCGCGAAACACGTGCTGCCGCGGCTACCGCAATGCCGGCTGAACGAGGTGCAGAACCGCAAGGTCGCCAATCCGGTGACGCCGCTGACCACCGCACCAAGAAAGTAGTCTCCCGCTTCATTCTCATGACTCATCCTCCCGTTCGTTTCGGTCTCGTTGGCTTCGGTGCGTGGGGCCAGCATCATGCCCAGTCGATCGCTGGATATCCCGGGGCGCAGCTTGTCGCCATCGTTGCGCCGTCGGCCGCGTCGCGCGAGGCGGCGGCAAAGGCGCATCCGGCCGCGCGGGTGTTTTCGGATCACCGCCAAATGCTCGCCGAGACGAATCCCGACATCGTCGACGTCGTGACGCCGAGCCACACGCATCTTGAAATCGCCACCGACGCACTCAACGCCGGTTGTCACCTGCTGTTGGAGAAGCCCATGGCAATCCGCGTGGAGGACTGCCGGGCGATTGTCGATCTAGCGCGGCAGCGCGGGCGGCACCTCGCGGTGGGCCACGAGCTGCGGCTTTCGACGCAATGGGGCGAAATCAAGCGACTGATCGAGCGGGGGACGATTGGGGAGCCGCACTACGTCCTGGTGGAGCTGTCGCGCAAACCGTACCGTCAAGGCGCGTCCGGCTGGCGCTACGATCAAGGACGGGTTGGCAGCTGGGTGTTGGAGGAGCCGATTCATTTCTTCGATCTCGCGCGCTGGTATCTCGAGAGCGCGGGCGATCCGATGGAACTTTACGCCTATGGCAAATCCCGCGATCCGCAGCGCCCGGAGCTCTTCGATAACTTCAGCGCGATGTTTCGCTATGGCAACGGTGCCTACGCGGTTGTTTCCCAGACCCTCGCGGCGTTCGAGCATCACCAAACGGTCAAGGTCGCGGGCAGCAAAGGGGCGGTGTGGGCTGGGTGGAGCGGTGCGCTGGACCGCACGCTGGAGCCGGGTTTTTTCCTGAAGATCTTCGACGGAGAAAAATTGACGGATTTTCAGTTCGAGAAAAAGAGCGGCGAGGTCTTCGAATTGCGCGAGCAGATCGCGCGCTGCGTGCAGATGGTGCGTGGCGAAGCGGCGCCGGCGGCGACCGGCCGCGACGGCCTTTGGTCCGCCGGGCTATGCCTTCTGGCGGAGGAATCGATCCGCCAGCACCGTCCGCTGCCGGTGGGGGAGATGCTGCGATGAGTTCTCCGCCGCCGGCCGACGTCCGCTGGTATCGCGGCGTCACGAATTACCAATGGCTGGTCTTGACCGTCGCCTCGTTGGGCTGGGTCTTCGACGCGTTTGAGGGGCAACTCTACAACATCACCCGAGGCGACATGCTGCCGGACCTGCTGAGGACGGCAAACCCGGGTCTGGACCAGGCGGCCATCGGCGTTTTGTCGAGCACGTGGGGCGAACGGCTGCTGGGGGTTTTTCTCCTCGGCGGCACGCTGGGCGGATGGATCTTCAGTTCGCTTGCCGACCGCTGGGGCCGCAAACCGGTGATGGCGCTCACGATCTTGTTTTACAGCGTATTCTCCGGGCTCACGGCGTTTGCGACCGAACTCTGGCACGTGGGCGCGCTGCGGTTTCTGGTCGCGATGGGGGTGGGCGGTGAGTGGGCGGTGGGCGCGGCGCTCGTTGCGGAAGTCTTCCCGAAACACGCGCGGGAGCGGGCCGGGGGGATCTTTCACGCCGCCAGCGCGGGAGGCGTTTGGCTGGCGGCGGCGGCCGGACTCGCGGTCGGCACCCAGTGGCGCTTCGCCTACATGGTCGGCATCCTGCCCGCGCTGCTGGTGCTGTGGGTACGGGTTAGTATCAAAGAACCCGATTCGTGGCGGGAGGCGAGGGCATCCAAGGGCGATCGGATGGGCAGCTTTCGGGAACTGCTTGGCGATCCGCGCTGGCGGGCGCGCGCGATCGGAGGGGCGATGCTCGCGATGGTGGGACTCGCAACGTTTTGGGGTGTCGCCGTCGCGGGACAGAATCTGGCGGAGGATTTGTTGCGTCGGCTCAACGCGCCGGCGGCGGAAATTTCGAGCCGGGCCAAAATCGCCTTTGGTTTCATCCAAGCGACCGGCGGGTTCCTGGGGCAGCTCGCGATGGGCCCGCTTTGCGTGTGGTTGGGCCGGCGCCGAACTTTTGCGTTGATGCACGTCGCGGCCTTTGTGATGACGCTGGTCGTGTGTTGGCTGCCCGGATATTTCGGCAGTTACGGGTTGCTGCTGTGCCTGCTGCCGATCTTCGGCTTTTTCGCCCAGGGCATCCACAGCGGATATGCCGTTTATTTTCCGGAGCTGTTTCCGACCCATCTGCGCGCGACGGGTGCGGGCTTCTGTTTTAACACCGGCCGTATCCTCGCCGCGCCGGTGTTGATCTGGGTGTCGGCTTGGATGAAGGCGGCCTTCGCGCTGCCCGTGGCCATCTCAATGCTCGGCGGACTTTTCCTGCTCGGTCTCGTGGTTCTACTGTTCTTGCCGGAGACGAAGGGTCAAGAAATGCCGGAGTAGATTCGGGCGGCATGCAGTTCCAACTTGGCCGAACACCCGACAGCCCAAAATTCATCCGTGTCATTCCGTGAAATCCGTGGTGCACTCATTCACCTTTTGTTCCACCCCATGAATCGCCGCTCGTTTCTCAGCTCCACCGCCGCGCTCGCCGCCACCGCGCCGTTCGCCTCGTCGCTGTCCGCCCAGTCGGCGCCCGCCGCCGCACCGACTGCAACCAAGGCTCCGCGCAAGAATCCCAAGGGCTTCATGTTCGCGACTCTCACCAGCGAGACGTCGAAAAAACTCAGCCTGCGCGAAAAATTCCAACTGCTCCGCGATGCCGGTTTCACGGGCGTCGAACCGTCCAGCGCCATGAATCAGGCCGAGGTGCTCGCCGCCCGCGATGCCACGGGCCTCCAAATCCCGAGTGTCTGCATCGCCACCCACTGGGCCAAACCCCTCAGCGATCCGAATCCCGCCACCCGCCAGATCGGTCTCGACGGCCTCCTCCACGGTCTGCGCGACGCCAAAGCCTACGGCGCCAGCTCGGTCCTGCTCGTGCCCGGCACGGTCACTAAACAAGTCAGCTACACCGAGGCCTTCACGCGCTCCGCCGCCGAAATCAAAAAGGCCGTCCCACTCGCTGAAGAACTCGGCGTCGTGATCGCGATCGAAAACGTCTGGAACCAGTTTCTCCTCAGCCCCCGCGAGGCCGTCGAATTCACCGACTCGTTCAAGAGCCCATTTGTGAAGTGGCACTTTGATGTCGGTAACGTCGTGAACTCCGGTTTCCCAGAGCATTGGATTCGCACCCTCGGCCCGCGCATCGTGAAAATCCACGTGAAGGAATTCAGCCGAAAACTCCGCGACACCAAAGGTCTGCGCGATGGCTTCAAAGTCGACCTCATGGAGGGCGACAGCGATTGGCCCGCCGTCATGGGCGCGCTCGACTCAGTCGGCTACAACGGTTGGCTGATTACCGAGCAGTGGCGCGCCGACGGCCTCACCGACCAAGCCTATCTCGAAAAACTCTCCGCAAAACTCGACGCCATCCTCGCCGTTTGAAGCACCGCACACTCTGCAGTTTTCTCCCCCTCTCTCCGTTCCTCCCTCTCCCCCCTCTTTATGACAACCCCCGCCCTCCCCCGCCGTGATTTCTTGAAAACCTCCGCCGCCCTCGCGACCGCCGCCGCGGGCACCGCGCTCACCCCGCGTTTCCTCACCGCCGCCGAACGCACCCGCTCCATCGGTGCCAACGACCGTATCCGCATCGCCCAGATCGGCGTCGGCTCCCGCGGCAAAGGTGCCCACCTTGAAAAGGGCATCATTCCGCACCTCGCCGCGACCAACTTTGAGGTCGTCGCCATCGCCGACCCGTGGAAGCAAGCCCGCAGCAACACCAATGCGCTCATCAGGGCCACGTGGGGCCGCGAAGCGAAGGAGTTCGAGTCCTACCAAGATCTCCTCGCCGTGGACGGCATCGACGCTGTCATGATCGCGTCACCGGATTTCCACCACACGACGCATCTCGAAGCCGTCGCCAAGGCCCGTAAACACATTTACGTCGAGAAACCCCTCGCCACCGAGATGGAC
>SYGN01000228.1 GCA_005799525.1 Opitutaceae bacterium
CGAGGGTCTGAACAATAAAATCCGCGTGGTCACCAGACGCTCCTATGGCTTTCGCACCTACCGGGCGATGGAGGTCGCCCTGTATCACAATCTTGGGCACCTACCCGAACCCGAGTTCACCCACGGATTCAGCTGACCAGACCCATTTCGGAATACGCTCCTCTGCTCTAAGCACGAACATCGCGCTTCCGTCCCGGGCGTTTGAAGTCTACGCACCGCGCCGTCAGTTCCTCCGCCACATGGCGTTCGGTTCAGCCCTCGTTGCCGTGCCTGGCCTGTTTGCCGAGCAACTCGCTCTGACGCCTCGGCAGGCGGAAGGGCCGTTTTATCCCGACATGCTGCCGCTCGATACGGACAACGATTTGATCGTCGTGAACGACCGGCTGACGCCGGCGGTGGGGGAGATCGCGTGGCTCAGTGGGCGGTTGCTCACGGCGGCGGGTTCACCGATTCGTAATGCGACCATCGAGATCTGGCAGTGCGATGCGACGAGGTCTACCTCCACTCGAAGACGGGCGGAGAAAAGGCGAAGCGGGACGCGAATTTCCAGTGTCTCGGACGCTTCGTCACGGGGTCGACGGGCGAATATGTTTTCCGGACGATCAAGCCGTTGCCGTATCCCTGGCGTGCGCCGCACATCCATCTGGCGGTCAAGTTACGGGGCAAAAAAGAACTGGTCTCGCAGCGCTATATCAAGGGCCACCCCGGCAATGAGAAAGATGGCGTTTGGAAAGGCATCAAGGACCCGCGGCAGCGCGAGAACGTGACGGTGGATTTTGCCGCGTTGGCGGGATCAAAGTTGGGCGAGCTCGCGGCGAAGTGGGATATCGTGATGGGCGTGACGCCGGAGCACGGCTGAGGTACTCCAGCACGGCGGCAGGAATACCGCCGGTCCGGCGAATCAAAGGGCTTCGTAGCCTTTGACGGGAACAGCGGGAGTGGGCGGCGGCGGGGTGAGGCCGTGGGCGCGGAGGACTTCGTGGAAGGCGGCGATGGTGGAGAAACCGGGTTTGAAATTTCCGTAGCGGTGGCCTTCGGCGATCAGCAGCGGGGTCCAATTTTTTTTATTTTTCGTGTTCCAGACTTCGAGCTTCGCACCCTTGGCGTCGAGGAGCTTGATGACCTTCGGGAAATTCGCGAAGGCGGCCCCGTGCATCGCGGTATCGCCGAGGGCCGAGACGGTGTTGAGGTCGGCCCCGAGACTCAGCAGATAGGTGACCGCTTCGACGGCTTCGTCTTCGGTGCCGGCTTCTTCCTCGACAGCGCGCGTGCCGAGGCCGGCGGCGGCCATGAGAGGGGTGATGCCATCGACGTTGGTGAGCGTGGGATCGGCTCCGAGGGAGAGGAGGAGTTTGAGGTAGGGAGTGTCGGCGGTGTCGGCGGCGAGCAGGAAGGGCGTGGCACCTTTGCGATTGACGCGACCGCCACCGGAGGGGCCGCCGGTAAGGCGGAGGTTAATGTCGGCGCCGTTGGCGACGAGTTGGCGGATGAGGTCTTCGCTTGTGTAGAGGCCGGAGCCGTCGGGGACGGGCTGGCCGTTGTCTTCGCCGCTGTCGGGTTTGCGGACCCAGGTGAGGACGTGGAGCGGGGCGAAGCCGGAGCGAAGGTCGTTGGGATTGGCGCCGAGAGCGAGGAGTTGGGCTGCGAGTTCGAAATGACCGTTTTCGATGGCGATAATGAGGGCGGTGGTGCCGGAGCGTGGTTGTTTGTTGGTGACCCTTTTCGCGGGCGCGGTGGGCTCGTTGACGTCGACGCCGGCTTTGAGCAGCGAACGAATGACGGCGGCGTGGCCACGGCGGGCGGCGAAGAGGAGAGGTGTGAAACCGGTGTCGACGGGTTTGCAGAAATCGGCTTGGGCGGCGATGAGTGCGGCGACGACGTCAGCGTGGCCTTCGTGGGCGGCCCACATGAGGGCGGTTTGGCCGCCGGAGGGGAGTTTGTCGTCGACGCGGGCGCCGCGGGCGAGGAGGGCTTGGACGGCGGCAAGGCGGCCGGTGCGCGCGGCGGTCATGAGTGGCGTCTCGCCGCCGCGGAGGGCGAAGTTGGCATCGGCGCCGGCGTCGAGGAGGAGAGTGACGAGGGGGGCGGAGCCGTTGGTGCAGGCGAGGGAGAGCGGGGTGACGCCGTAGCGGTTTTGGGCGTTGGGATTGGCCTTGGCCGCGAGAAGAGATTTCGCGGTGGCGAGGTCGTCGTGGCGCACGGCCCAGTGGAGGGCGGTGGTGCCGTCGGGTTGCGGGGCGTCGATGGCGGAGTCGGCGAGGAAAGTGCGGATCGCGGTGGCGTCGCGTTGTTCGACGGCGTCGGCTAAGGGCGAGGCGGCGTGGGATGAGACGGAGAGGAGGAGGGGGAGGGAAAGGAGAAAGAGGAATGAAGGGCGTCGAAGTCGGAATGAACCACAGCGACACGGAGGCACGGAGGAAGGCCGGGCGGGGTTGAGGCTGCGGTGTGTCTCTGGGGCTGGGTGGTTCATGATAGTGGTTCGGCTGAGGCTGGAATCAGTTTGAGAGTTGAGAGCGCCAGCAGTCCGGGTGGCGGCTGTAGTGCTTCACCGCGAGGATGCGGACGTGATCCGGAAGCGTGCAGTAGCAGATGGCGAAAGGAAAACGGGGCAGAGGAAAACGGCGGACATCGGCCTCGATGGGGCGCCAGCGCGCGGGTGCCGAGAGGATGATCGCGACGGCACGGTCGATGGCGTCGAGAAATTGTGCGCCGAGGGTTGGCATCTGTCGTTCGTAATACTGGGCGTCTTCGATGAGGTACGCTTCGGCGTTAGGATGGTGAATCAGGAGCATCCGATCGCGCGGCGGGCGGCCTGCATGACTTCCATGTGCGGTCGACCGACGACGGCACCCGAGGACAATTCGTGGTCGCGGCGAAGCGCGTCGCGGAGGGCCTCGGATTCAGCGGTGTCGGTGAGCCCGGCGTCGATGCTCTGCCACAGGGACTGGGCGAGGGAGACGCGTTCGGCGAGCGGGAGCGCCATCGCGGCGGTGGTGAGTTGTTGGGTCGACATGGCGGGAGGGTGGTGCGGCGGGCGAGCTTGGTCAACGGGAGGCGGCGGGGAGTGGTAAGGGGGCCGGCAGAGAATTTTCCAAACCGAGGTGGCCGCAAAAAGGCGCAAAAATCGGAGCGCGATGGGATGCTGCAAGGCGCCCAAAGGCGCTCGGGCGCGGTGCGTCGGCAGGATGGAGTTGTCGTTGGTTTTTGCGGCTAAAAATTCAGGCTTAAGCGGCCGAGGAGAGCGGAAGGGAACCACAGAGACACGGAGGCACAGAGGAAGGCCGGGGTGAGGTTGCGCTCTGGGTCTCTGAGCCTTTGTGGTTCATAACATTATCAATCAGTTCTCCGGGTATTTCTTAGGTCCAACCTAATCCCGAAGTGATCCGGCCTCTGCGGTAATTGACCACTCTCTGTGAAAGAATCCGCGCGAACCTTCGAAAGTAAGCAGCCCGACCGCCGCAATCTGCCCATCCGGCCCGTAGATTTCACTTCTTTTTCTCCCGAGCACCGGGACGCCTTCTATTGTCGTCAAATAGTCCTCTGCCCGGATCCCAGCTTTTTCCGCAGAAGAGCCCGATGCCACTCGCGTCCCGACGATCTCCCGTCCCTCATCAGTTGCCGATCGAAAGCCGACCGTGACGTAAATGGCGCTTGGAAGCACACGAACGGGCCTCATCTGCACAGGCTCCTCTGCGAGTAGCAGCACGGCCGATAGTGGCTGAAAAAATAAGAATCGATACGCGTTCACGGTGATACGGTTGATTCGCTGCAGAGGGACGACGAAAAAGGTCTTTGCTCACACCGTCAGCGGGCGGAAGAGGTCGGTGACTTTGCCGGTGCTGTCGGCGAAGGAGTCGATGTTGACGCCGGCTTTGTCGAGGAGGGTGAGATGGAGATTCGCGAGGGGAACGGGATCATTGTAGGTGAGGTGGCGGTTGCCCTTGACCCCGAACGCACGGCCGCCGGCAACAATCGTCGGGAGGTTCGTGTGGTCGTGGATGTTGGGGTTGCCGATGCCGGAGCCATAGAGGAGCATCGTGTGATCGAGGAGCGTGCCTTCGCCATCGGGCGTGGCTTTCAGGCGCTCCAAATAGTAGGCGAAGAGCGAGACGTGGAAGGCATTGATCTTCGCCATGCGGGCGATTTTCTCCGGGTCATTGCCGTGGTGGGACAGCGGGTGATGCGGATCGGCGACGCCGGTCTCGGCGGCGTAGGTGCGGTTGCTGGTCTCACGGGCGAGTTGGAAAGTGATGACGCGCGTGATGTCTCCTTGGAAGGCGAGCACTTGGAGGTCGAGCATGAGCTTCGCGTGATCGGTGTAGGTGGCGGGGACGCCGAGGGGGCGGTCGAGGTCGGCGGGGAGATTGTTCTTCGCGACGTCGGACTCGGCTTTTTGGATACGGCGTTCGACCTCGCGGACGGTGTCGAGGTATTCGCTGACTTTGGCTTGGTCGGCGGGGCCGAGGCGGCGTTTGAGGCTGGCGATATCTTCGGTTACCCAGTCGAGGAGGCTGGCGCGTTTGCGGAGGGCGGCGCGGCGTTCGGCGACGCTGCCGCCCTCGCCGAAGAGGCGTTCGAAGACGACACGCGGGTGGGCTTCGTAGGGGAGGGGCGTGGTGGGCGAGGACCAGGAGAGATTATTTTGGTAAACGCAGGCGTAGCCGTTGTCGCACTGGCCGGTGGTTTGGAGCATGTCCATCGCGAGTTCGAGCGAGGGGAGCTGGGTGGCCTGGCCGATTTGTTGGGCGGCGAGTTGGTCGGCGGTGGTGGCGAGGCAATAGTCGTTGCTCTCGGTGTGCTTGGCTTTGGCGGCGCTGAGGAAGGAGGAGTTGGAGGTGGCGTGCGAGCCGGGGTAGGCGTTACGCAGCTCCATGTTGGTGAGAACGGTGAGGTGGTCGCGGTGGGGCGCGAGGGATTCGAGGATCGGCGAGAGGGTGGAGAGCGTGCCGTCGGTGGCGGTGGGCGTCCAACGCGACTGGTCGCAGCCCATGGGCATAAAGACGTAGCCGAGGCGGCGGGTGGGTTTGGCGGCGGTGAGCGTCGCAGCGGTGGCGGCGGGGATCATCGCGTCGAGGAGCGGGAGCGAGAGCGTGGCGCCCATGCCACGGAGGAAGGTGCGACGGGGGAGAGACTGGCGGGTGAGGAAGGTGCTCATGGGGGAACGGGGGAGATGGCGGATGGGTTGGAAGAGAGCGGGGGCGAGAGGGGGAGTGCTCTCTTTCCCACTTATCTTTCCCTTTTTTCAGGGGTTTGGGGAGGAGAATGATTAAGAGAAAGAAGAAAGAGAAAGATGGCCGATAATGGTGGGGGACCTTGAGGGCGGCGTCATGGGGTTTGGCGCATTTGGAACGGGACGCTGTTGACGATGCCGAGGATGACGGACGAGAAGCGGTAGTGTTCGGACTGGGCGCGGCGCACGACGGCGCGGAGGGCGGGGGCGTCGGTGGGGGTGGTGCCGCGGCCGAGGGCGAAGGTGAGGAGTTTTTCGGCGAAGGTGCCGGCGAAGAGTTCGGGGCGGAGGAGGAGTGCGCGCTCGAGGCCGGCGACGCCATTAAACTTACTGCCGTCGGCGAGACCGCCGCTGGCGTCGACGGTGTGGTGGTCTTCCTCGGTGCGCCAACGGCCGACGGCGTCGAAGTTTTCGAGCGCAAAGCCGACGGGATCCATCACGTCGTGACAACTGGCGCAGGCGGGATTTTCGCGGTGTTTGGTGAGGCGCTGGCGGATGGGGAGCGAGGCGGAGACGATGTTGTCGTCGAGGGAAGGGACGTTCGGGGGAGGAGGCGGAGGCGGCTCGCCGGCGAGGTTGGCGAGAATCCAGTGACCGCGAATCACGGGCGACGTGCGGGTCGCGTAGGACGTCACGGTGAGGATGCTCCCGTGACGGAGGAGGCCGCCGCGCTGGCGCTGGGGATCGTCGGCGAAGGAGACGCGGCGGAACTGGCTGCCGAAGACGTGCGGGATACCGTAGTGTTTTGCGAGGCGTTCATCGAGGAAGGTGTAGTCGGCGCTCAGGAGCTCGGTGATCGGGCGATCGGCGCGAATGATGTGCTCGAAGAAAACTTCGGTCTCGCGGCGCATCGACTGACGGAGGTTTTCATCGAAGTCGATGAACCGGCGCGCATCGGGCGTGACGGCGGCGAGGCCGCGGAGATGGAGCCATTGCGCGGCGAAATTATTGACGAGATTTTTTGAGCGATCGTCGGCCAACATGCGGCGGACATGGGTGTCGAGATTCGCAGGCGAGCGGAGTTCACCGCGCTCGGCGGCGTCGAGGAGGGCATCGTCGGGGATGCTGCCCCAGAGGAAAAACGAGAGGCGCGAGGCGAGTTCGACGTCGCTGACGCGGTAGGCGGTGCCGGGAGCGAGGCCCGCGGGATCGGCTTCGATGCGGAAGAGGAATTGCGGGCTGACGAGAATGGCGCTGAGGGCGTTTTCGATGCCGGCTTCGACGCTCGCGGACGCGAGTGAGTCGGCCATTTGCGGTGGGGACTTTAAGGATACGGGTGAGGAAGCGGCGAGAAATTCGTCGCGTCCCTCGCGGAAGAACTGGAGGGGTTTGCGGAGATCTTCGGCAGTGATTGGGCGGCGGTAGGCGCGGCGGAGCAAGCGGGCGAGGATTTGGCGCGCGCGGGAGTCTTCGGTGCTAGCCGGGACGGAGGGTGCGCCGGCGGGCGAGGCGGAGAGGGCGCCGAAGATGAGGCGGCGGCTCGGGGTGTCGCCGGCGCCCTTCGCGTCGAAAGGGCCGGTGATGGTGACTTGGAAGACGCCCGGCGCGGTGCGCGGGTGGCGGTGCATGTTGAACTGCGAGGCGAGCGGGGCACGCTCGTTCTCGAGGACGGGTGAGGGATCCTTGGGGAAGGTCACGCCGAGCGTGTGTTGGCCGGCTTTGACGGGGAAACGGAAGGTGAGGTGTTGATCGACGGCCTCGGCATTTTTGTCGGCGCCGGGTGGCTTGACCGTGGCGAGGGCGATGCGATCGCGGTCGACGAGGAGCTCGATATCGTGCGGGCGTTTGAGGCCCTCGACTTGCTCGTTGCGGTCGCGCTGGAGGCGGACCTGGACCTGATAGTCGCCGTCGCGGGGAAACAGATACGGGATCGAGATGCCGCCGCGGGTGCCGAGCGGTAGACCCTCGACGTGCCCCTCTTGCGTGACGTCGGGGCGGACGCGAAAGGTGTCGCCGCCGGGGGATTTGCTGGGTGTGCCGACGGCGAGGCGGGCGATTTTTTGGGCAGCGGAAACGTAGCGATCCAAGAGTGTGGGCGAGAGGTTGCCGACGGCGACATTGTCGAAACCGTGGCTCGGTTCGTCGTTGGGGAGGAGCGCGGTGGCGTCAATGGAAACGCCGAGGAGATCGCGGATGGCGTTTTGGTATTCGGTGCGATTGAGGCGGCGGAAGGTGTCGGTGCGGCCGGGGTTGGGCGCGGCGGCGGCGAGGCGGTCGAGGGCGGCTTGGAGTTCGGTGACGGCGGTGACGTAGACGGGCGCGGCTGGGCGATCTTCGCCGACGGGAGGCATCTGGCGGTGGTCGAGCTTGCGGATGATTTTTTCCCAGAGAGCGGGGTCGCGGGCGAGGTGCGCGGGATCCTCAGCGTCGAGGCCTTCGAGGGAAAGGTTGCCCTTTTTCGTCGTGGAGTCGTGGCAGTCGACGCAGTAGGCGCTGAGGAGTGACGAGGCGGAATCAACCTGAGTGGCGGGCTGGGGCGTCTTTTTGGCGGGCGCGGCTGCGCCCAAGAGGGCGGAGGAGCAAACGAGTCCGCAGAGGGAGGTCGACGCAATCAGCACGGGTGCGAGCGAGCGGCGGCGGGACCATGGGGGAAAGGGCCGGGGCATGACGTGCGCGATGGGGGCGGTCGATCGGTTTGGTGGTGGCGAGACGCCAGGAAGAGGAAAAGAGACCGGGTCGGGCCGGAGATCAAACGTCAAGGTGGGTTTCTGGGGAAGTGCGCAGGAGCGGGCAGACTAGGCTTGGGTGGTCGGCGGGCGGGGAGCGGTTTCCGGCCAGACCGACCGCACCGCCCACGCGACGCCGAGGGTGACGAGGGTGCCGATGAGGGTGAACCAAGGCCAGAAGACTTCGCCGCCGAAGGTGGCTAGCCACCACGGCTTGAGGGCGGTGACCTTGGCGGGCCAATAGACGAGGTTCATCACGATGAGGGAGGCGATCATGCCAGCCATCGTGGCGCGGGCGCCGAGGCGTTTCCAGAAGAGGGCGATGATGAGTGAACCGAGGAGCGCACCGGCGGTGAGGCCGCGGAGGGAGAAGGCGGCGTTGAGGACAAACTCAACTTCACGGGTAAGCCACGCAGTGCCCACGAGGACGGCGGCCCAGAAAACGGTCGAGATTTTGCTGAACGTGAGGAAGTAGTGCTCGTCGCGACCTTTCACGATTTGCCTGATAAAATCCATGGTGGAGACGGAGGCGAGGGACGTGATCGCCGAGCTGATTGAAGACATGGCGGCGGAGAGGATCGCGACGATGAGGAAGCCCTTCAGGATGTGGGGCACCTCGGTCATCATGAAGATCGGGAAAATGAAATCGTTGGAGGGGCTGCCGGGGCGGGCCTCGGGGAGCGGGATTTGAAACGGATGATGAGTGCCGACGTAAAAGACCCAGAGCAGGACCCCCACGAGCAGAAACGTCAGCATGAGCGGGAAGATGAGGACGGCGCTGAGGACGAGGGCCTTGCGGCCGTCGGCGACGTCGCGGCAGGCGAGGACGCGTTGCACGATGAGTTGTTCGGCCCCATGGGTGGAGAGCACCATCACGGTGCCGCCGATGATGCCCATCCAGATATTGACCGGGGCGGAGAAGGTGAAGGTGGTGTTGAGCCAAGCGAGTTTCCCGGCGTCGCCGGCGATTTTCAGCGCGGAAGACCAACCGCCATCGATGAGGGTCGGGATATAAAAGAGTGCGAAGACGCCGCCGAGCAGGAAGAGGCCGAACTGCACGGCGTCGGTCCAGATGACGGCTTTGACGCCGCCGATATAGGTATAGAGGAGGGAGAGGCCGACGAAGAGAAGAATGGCGCCGAGGATGGGATCGACGAGACCGCCGAGGCTGCAGACGGATTCGCCGAGAAGAAGGCGGATGGGAATGCAGGCGACGTAGACGCGGACGCCGGCGGCCATGGTTTCGAGGAAGAGGAAAAACGCCGCGGCGAGACGGCGAGGGGCGGCGCCGAGATTTTGTTCGAGGAGCTGATACGGAGAATAGATTTCACCCTTCAGGTAATGTGGGACCATGACGACGGCCAAGATCACGCGAGCGATCACGTATCCGACGATCATCTGGATGAACATGATGTTGCCGCCC
This sequence comes from Opitutaceae bacterium, assembly GCA_005799525.1. Classification (GTDB taxonomy): domain Bacteria; phylum Verrucomicrobiota; class Verrucomicrobiia; order Opitutales; family Opitutaceae; genus GAS368. Next base: position 9,320 of record SYGN01000228.1, read on the forward strand.
GCCGCGAACGCGTAGGCGGGGACACCGATGATGGTGAGTGCGCTGGTTTCGGCTGCGACGATGGAGACGCCGATGCCCCACCACGGGATGTTGCGGCTGCCGAGGAAGTAGTCGCGGGTGTTGCGCTGGTCTTTGCCGAACCAAATGCCGAGGCCAGTAATACCGCCGAGGTAGACGATGATGACGAGCCAGTCGGCGAAATTGAAGTAGCTGTTCATGCGAGGGTGCGGGAGCGGAGGTGAGGGAGAGGCGGAGGGAGGGAGAGGAATGACTAATAACTAAGGACGAATGGCTAATGACTAAGGGCCAGGAGTGCGGGGAGTGGAATTATCACGGGAAGGAGTTGGTGGGGTGGCGAGGAGATTTCGGTTCTCCCGGTTTCTTCGTGGAGGGCTAGGGGACGAAGGAACTTTCAATCGGGTGTCGACGCGTTTCCGGGAGCGTGTTAGGTGACTCTCAACATTATGATAATTGAGACTTTGCCCGCGGATCAGAAGCTCGCGTTGAAAAACGGCGGGGAGCTGGAGCTGTTTTGGATCGGAGTCGGCAGTGCGGCCTCGAAGAAGAACGCACAGAGTAATTTTCTCATCATCAAGCGCGACGCTCATTTGCTGGTCGACTTGGGGGCGTTAGGCCCGCTCGCGCTGCTCCAGACGGCGCGTTTGGCGCCGATGGATATGAGGAATATTCTGCCCACGCACTCGCACGCCGACCACATTGGCGGCATGGAGGAAATGTTCCTCGCGTGGCGTTATGGCAGCGTGAAGAAAGGCGGGCCCAAGCCGAAATGTATCATCAACGAGCAGTACGAAGAAATCCTTTGGGACCGTTCGTTGCGGGGCGGATTGGGGTGGAATGAACGGGCCGAGCGGGGGCAGCTCCTGGCGTTTACCGACTACTGCGAGGTGGTGCGACCGACTTTGAAAATGCAGGAACCGCGGGAAATTTGGACGATTGATTTCGAGGGTATCCGGTTGGAGATGTTTCGCACGAAACACGTGCCGGAAACGGCGACCGACTGGCAGTCGAGTTTGCTTTCCTTCGGTCTGATGATCGACGGGCGGGTCCTGGTCTCGGGTGATACGCGGTTCGACCGGGATCTGCTCGAACTCTACGCGGACCAAGCGGAAGTGATTTTTCACGACGTGCAGTTTTTCTCGGGAGCGGTGCACACGCCGCTGGCCGACTTGAAGGCACTCCCGGTGAAGTGGAAGGAGAAGATGCATCTCTACCATTACGCGGACAACTATGAGACGCAGGACATCGCGGGGTTTGCCGGTTGGACGCAACGCGGAGTGCGTTATATTTTTTGAGTGAGGGTGGGGCGGCGAGCTCAAGCTCGCGTGGCCTGCGCTGGCTCAGCGGTGGACACAAAAAAGGCGGCCGAAGGGGCCGCCCGGTGAAAAGAAAAAACGGATTAGTTCGTAATGTCGAACGTGGTGCTCGAATCGCGAACGGGAATGTAGAGCTTATACCAGTCTTTTTGGGCGGGACTGTCGGTGTAGGCTTTGAGGGCGGCCTCATCGGCGAATTCCATCACGATGGCGTGGGTCTTGCCGCCCTGCACCTTGATGGCGCGGGTCCAGACGCGGGTGATGCCCTTGTACGCGGCCGGGAGGGCTTTGACGCCGTCGAGAGCGGCCTTGACCTGCTCGGGCTTGGCGTCGGCCTTGAAGGAGACGGTGACCACGTGGATCACGGATTTTGGGGCGGTGTCGGCGGCGGTGAGGGGCGCGGCGGCGAACGCGAGCAGGCCGGCGGTAGCGAGGGAGAGGACGAATTTTTTCATAGGGTGACGGGAGGGAGGATTGTGCCGGAGGTCCGGCGGTTCAAAGGGAAGTAAAAGCACGTTGTCCGAAATGTCCAATGGTTAGGAGGGGAGAATCGATTGCACCGGAGGAAAGGGTTGGTCACACTCGCACCCAATCTTTTCCTGGTATGACCCCAACCTCTCCATGGTTTCGCAGCTTTAGCGTGATAGTCCTGGTAGCGCTCGGTGTCGCGCGAAGTGAGGCGCAGCCGAAACCGGCGGCGCCGGTGCCGGCGGTGCAGACGGTGGGAGAACTCCGGGCGCGGTTGGAGGCGCATGTCACGGAAGCGCGGTTTAGCGGCGGGCTTTGGGGTGTAAAGATTGTTTCGCTCGATTCGGGGCGGACGCTGTTTGAACACCACGCCGACCGGCTGATGAGCCCGGCGTCGAACACGAAACTCTACACGGGAGCGCTGGCGCTAGACGTGCTCGGCGGGGGCTATCGTATCGTGACGCCCATTTTTGCGGCGACGAAACCAGATCGAGCGGGCGTGGTGCAGGGCGATGTGATCGTGAGTGGTCGTGGCGATCCGAGTTGGAAAACGCGCGGTGCGGCTGGGGCCGCGGGCAAGGATTTCTGGAGCACGTTCGAGCCCTTCGTGGCGGTGCTGCAAAAGGCGGGGGTGCGGCGGGTGACCGGCGACATTGTGGCGGACGCGACCTGGTGGCGCGGGGTGCCGCATGGCGCGGGTTGGACGGCGAATGATTTGAATGACTCCTACGGCGCGGAGATTTCTGCGATTTCGCTGGAGGACAATTATGCGGAGTTGCGACTGAGCCCCGGCGCGCAAGCGGGCGATCGCTGTTCGTTTACGCTCCTGCAGCCGCAGACCGGACTGGTGATCGACAACCGGGTGACGACGGTGGCCAAGGGTGGCAAACGCGCGCTCGAGGCCACGCGTGTCATGGGTGAAAACGTGGTGCACGTTTTCGGCGAGCTGCCGGCGGGCGAACAGGACGAGGTGGTGAATTTGCCGGTGCCGCGGCCGGCGAACTGGTTTGCAGCGGCTTTGCGGGCAGCGTTGGTGAAGGGCGGCATCGTCGTCGAAGGCGGCGCACGGAGTGTGCGTTGGCCAGAGGCGTCGCCGGTGGGTGCGAAGAATTTCAAGTTGGGCGAGCTGGCGTCGCCGCCGCTGCGGGAGTTGGTCGCGGCGTTTATGAAACCGTCGCAAAATTTGGAGACGGATCTGATTTTTGCGCAGGTAGGTGAAGTGCGGCGGTCGGCGGATGCACCGGCGCGGCGCACGACGGAGGAGAGCGGTGTGCTGGTGCTCGGCGAGTTTTTGAAAGCGCACGGGTTGCCGGTGAGCGAGGTGCGCTTCGAGGAAGGCTCGGGGCTTTCGCGCAACAATCTGACGACGGCGAACGCGACGGTGGCGTTGTTGAAATTGATGGCCACGCACCGGGAGGCGAAAGCCTTCGGGGATTCGCTGCCGATTGCGGGCGTGGACGGCACGCTGCGGCGGCGGTTGAAGGGCACGGCGGCGGAAGGGAACGTGCGGGCGAAGACGGGTACGCTGCGTTACGCGAATTCATTTTCTGGTTACGTGACGACGGCGGCGGGTGAGCGGTTGGCGTTCAGTCTCATGTTGAATCGGGTGACGGTGCAGGCTGGGCGCAGTGTGTCGGCCGAGTTGGACGAAGTCGCGGTGTGGCTGGCGGGGCTCGCGGGACGGAGCGAAGTTGCCGGGAGGTAGTGGGCCGGTGGTGGATGCCGGCAGGGCCAGCGGGCGGGCAACCTGTCTTTTTTGGGCGCAAAAAAGCCGCGCGGTGAGGCGCGGCGTGGGAGGGGAGGGAGGGCACAGACGGCTTAGTCGCGGCTGCGCAGATTCGTGAGGAGGCGGAGGATTGAGATGTAGAGCCAGATCAGACCGACCAAGAGGCTGAAGGCGAAGTGCCAGCCTTGTTTGGCATCGGCTCCCTGTTCAATGGATTCTTCGATGGCGGCAAAATCGATCACGAAGCAGAGGGAGGCGACGACGACGATCACGGCGCTGATGCCGATGGCCATCCCGGAAGAACCGCGGATCAGGCCGAGTTCGGTGCCGAAGAGGCCGGCGACGAGATCGACGAGGTAGAGTGCCATAATACCGAGCATCGCAGCGGTGATGACCTTCACGAAGACCGGCGTCGCGCGCAGGACTTTCATGGAGTAGAGCCACAGGACGATCGAGAAGCAGGCCCCGGTACCGGTGACGGCTTGGAAGGCGATCCCCGGGAATTTCTGGTTGGCGAAATAGCTGATGGTGCCGAGCGCGAGGCCTTGGGCGACCGCGTAACTTCCAATGAGCAGCGGGTTGGTGGCGCGCGTGAAGATGATGACGAGCGCGAGCACGAGGCCGACGATGGTGCCGACGAGGCCGGCGCCGACGGGCAACTCGCCGCTCTCGAGGCCGCGCCACGTGAGCGCGAACGTGATGCCGGTCGCAAGGAGGAGCGCGCCCGTGCGATGGATCACGCCGTTAAACGTGAGAGTGTCGCCCGTGATGCTCTCGTTGGACAGGCGCCGGATGGTGGGATTGGCTTCGAACATAAAAAGTGAGGGTTAAGTGTGATTGATAGGGAAGGGGTCGTTGGGCGCGCGTCAAGGCGGCAGGCGAGAAGTCGCAAGCGAGCAGCCGAGCGACCGGGCTCGGTGGCAGGTGCGGCGTGGCGGCCGGGGCGATTGACATTCGCAGCGGTGCGGACTTCGTCGCGCGGACACAGCCCGCTATGTCCCTTTGCGACCTGACCATCGGCTTCGATGCCGACGACACGCTCTGGCACAGTGAAGTTTATTTCGAGCGCGTGCATGAGCGTTACCGGGAGTTGCTGGTGCACTATCACGATGCGGCGACGGTGAATCGCACGCTCTTCGCGACGGAGATGCGCAACCTGCCGCTCTACGGTTACGGGGCGAAGGGTTTCACGCTTTCGGCGATCGAGACGGCGGTGGAGTTAACGCAGGGGAAAATCAGCGCCGAGGAAATCCGACAGCTGATTGTGCGGGGGCAGGAGATGTTGGCGCAGCCGGTGGAATTGCTGGACGGCGTGGCGGAGACGCTGGCGGAACTCGCGGGGGCGTATCGGTTGCTCGTGATCACGAAAGGTGATTTGCACCATCAAGAGCGCAAACTGGCGCGCTCCGGCATCGCGGCGTATTTCCGGCACGTCGAGATTGTGTCGGAGAAGGACGAAGGCACGTATGCGGCGATCTGGCGTCGGCGGGGGATTGAGGCACGCCGGTTTTTGATCGTCGGCAACTCGCTGAAGTCAGATATTGTACCGGTGTTGGCGTTGGGCGGTGCGGGGGTGCATGTGCCGTATCACTTGACGTGGGCGGCGGAGCAGGTGAAAAAAACTCCGGAGGCTGGTGCGGATTTTTTTCAGATTGAGATACTGCGTGAGTTGCCGGCGGTGGTGCGTACGTGGGCGGCGGGGCGGACATCCTAACCGCCGTGCCGGAGTGAGCGCGGCCGGAAAAAATCGCCTGCCAGCAGGCCTTACTTGGCGAAGGCGTCGACGATGACCTTGGCAACGGTGTGGATGATCGTGCGCTCGTTGGCGTGATCGGTCGTGAAAACGACGAGGAGGAATTTGGGGCCGTGGGGGAGCTCGATGTAGGCGGCGTCGTGGCGGGTCTGGCTCGTCCAGCCGGCTTTTGACCAGAGCTTCGCGCCAGTGGGGAGGATGGGGCCGGTGAATTTGGCTTGGTTGTCGGGATCGGGATCTTTCGTGGCGAGGTCGCGTGAGAGGAGCGTCATCATTTCGGCACTACGTGCGGCGTTGACGCATTGGCCGGTGGCGATCGCGGTGAAGAGGCGTGCGGTCGCGTCGGTGGTGAGCAGGTTGCGCTTGGGCTCGAAGAGCCGGATGGCCTGCGATTCGCGGCCGTAGGGGCCGTCGCTCCAAGGTTTCTTGTGCGCGAAGACGCCGGTGTAGCCGAGGGAGGCGAAATAGCGGGTGACGGCGTTGCGATGATCGAACCACGTTTTGATGTCGGCGTCGGAGATTTCGGGGCCGCTATTCGTGCCGGTGAGGACGTCGATGACGTAGTGGGTGGCGTCGTTGGAGGAGTCGACGATCATGTCGTTCATCGCGCGACGCAGCTCGGGCGTGGCGTTGAGTTTGCCGTCTTCCATCCAGCGATGGGCGGCGGCGAGGTAGAAAAGTTTAATGACGCTGGCGGGGTAAATTTGCACATCGCCGCGGTAACTGGCGCGAGGAGCGGAGTCGGCGGGAGACGCGGGAGAAGGGAAGGTGGAGAGGTCGACGAGAGTGATCGCGAGCTGAGTGGAGAGAAGTTTTTGTGGCGCGTATTTTTCGAGGGCGGTTTGGGCGGCGCGGTCGACGAGCGGCTGGAGCGCGGGAGATTGGGCGGTGAGGGCAGACACGGTTGAGAAGAAAGCGACGAGGGCGGCGAGCCGGGCGAGGGGGATGGGGCGCGTCATCGGGTGGGAGAAAGAGAACGATTAGGGGAGGGGAGGGAGGACGACTTCGGCTGTGGCGAGCTTGGCCATGACGCGGGCGGTGAGGTGGGCGCGGTCGACGAGGCTGCCGAGACGGACAAATTCGTCGGCGCTGTGGAGGCGATCGCCGATCGGGCCGAGGGCATCGAGGTTCGGGAGGCCGGCGGCGGCGAGGTTGTTGCCGTCGCTGGCACCGCCGGTGTGGACGGACTTGAAGGGCGCGAGACCGAGCTCGTGGGCGGCGAGTTGATACGCGCCGAGGGCGGCGACTTCGACGGGGCCGCTTTCTTTGGGCGGACGGTTGAAGGCGCCGGTGATTTCGAGGCGGAATCCGTCGCGGGCGTTAATGGGGCCAGCGAGTTCGTGCAGTCGAGCGAGCAGGGGATCGCGGTCGGCCATGCGCGTGACCCGCAGATCCAGTTGGGCTTCGGCGAAATCGGGGACGACGTTGGTGGCGGGGCCGCCGCCACGGATGTTGCCGATATTGAGCATGACGCCGGGGAGTTCGTCGGGGACGCGGTGGGCGGCGACGAGAAATTCGGCGAGGGCGGCGATGGCGTTGCGACCGGCGCGCGTGGGGCTGGCGGCGTGGGCGGCGCGGCCATGGCAGGTGGCGACGAAGTTGCCGGTGCCTTTGCGCGAGTGGACGAGGTCGCCGTTGGGGCGGGCGGGCTCGAAGACGAGGGCGAGCGCGAAGCGGCGCGAGGCACCGGCGGCGGCGAAGAGCGCGCCGCTCCCGAAGGAGCCGATTTCTTCGTCGGGCGTGAGCAGGACTTCGTAGCCGAGTCGGGCGGTCGCGTCGGGGGCTACCGATTTTTCGAACGCATGTAGAGCGGCGAGGATGACGACGAGGCCACCCTTCATGTCGGCGACGCCCGGGCCGCGCAGGGTGTCGGCGTCGAGGAGCGTACAAGTTTGAAAGGGGTGGCTCGCCTCGTAAACTGTATCGTAATGACCGGAAAAAAGGAGTTGGAGCGGTGCAGTGGGGCGAACGCGGATACGGACGGCCTGGGCGGGCGTCCCGGCGAGCGGGAGGGGTTCCACGGTCGCACCGGGGAGCGTGGCGAACGCGGTGGCGAGCGCGAGGCGCATGCGGTCGAGGCCGGGAAAGTTATTGGAGCCCGAGCTGATATTGGCCCAGGAAATGAGGAGGTCGCGGAGCGCGGCAGAATCCATCGCGGCAGTCAGGCGGGGGCGGGGGCGGGGTGCAAGCGTGGGGGCGCGGGGGAGCTCGCGTGGTTTTCAAGCAGCAATACACGGAACAAGGGTAGGAAAAGTTTGTTGGCAGGAAAATTTTTCGAACCGCAGAAACCGAGCGCTGCTCACTGGCTCGTCCTGCACGCGCTCACTATTCCGGAGCACGGGCCCCGGTGATGAAAATTGACCAGAAAACTAGAGCGCGCGCGGGAGACTTTACGCAAAATTTTCCTACCAAAAAAATCTTCCTACCTAAAAATCAGGCGATGCTGTTGGCGGCGATTCGCTTCACTCAGTTTCCTGCGAGTCCGCGCGTGAACTTACACAACAATTGATGCGGATGGTCGAGCAGCCTCCCTAGATCCTTCAGCGGGTGATTCGTGTTTAAGTCGCAGCAAAAATACGGAGTCCATCCGACGGTCAGATCCAGAGAGTCGAGAGAGCCGCTGCTTGAGGTCGAGGATCGCGTTAGCAGTCATAGCGGAAACGTAGGAACGCACATCGGTTGGTCAAGGAAACGGAATTTCGAACCGCGCGCGGTGGCCATCCAGCGCAGAACTCTGGCTGGATTGCCGCGCCCGCCGAGCCGGGCTCGCAATGACAAACGGGATTGAGATGGGCGCGTCAGGTGGCGGTCGCATCGCGGATGATATGGAGCGTCTCGTTCAGGTGCGCGGACTCGGTGGCGACGCCTTTGGCTTCGAGGCGTTCGAAACGAGGGTGGGCGAAAATGGGAGACTGCACGGCGGGGCCGCCGGTTTCGTCGCCCGCGTCTTTCAGCCCGCCCAGCGAGGGCGGCGACGATGCCGTTCAGGCGGTCGAGGCGCTCGCGGAGGAGCGGGAGGCGGCGGTGCGGCCAGTAACCGCCTCCGTCGGTGAGTTTGACGCGCAGCCCGAGCGGGCGTGCGGGTAGGAGGAGATCGACGGCGGCGGTGTGGCAGCGGGCAAAGTGTTCCCAGCCGTGCAGGCTGGCGTATTGCGTTTTGCAGGAGCCGGCGAATTGCCAGCGTGGGCCGAGGCGCGTGGCGATGGTGCGGGTGCCGTGGGGCACAGTGGCAGGGTAGCGACAGAGGCCGAGCCAGAGCAGTTCGCTATCGTCGCCGAGATCGACGGGAAAAATCCAGCCGGCATCGGGAGTGATTTGCACGCCGAAGCTTGTGTCGGGTTGGTCGGGGTGGGGCAAGATGTGCCAAGCATTCGCCCAGCGGTCGAGCTCGACGCGGTCCGAGCTGATGGGGTGTGCCTCGGTGATGCAGCCGACGGCGACGAATTCGCTGGCAATGGCGTGGAGACGGCGGGCGAGCGCGGCGGACGGAGAGGCCGGCGGGAGCGGTCATGCGGTGGTGGAGGGTCAGCCCCATGGGGTTTGGTGGACGACGGGTGGATCTCTGGGGTAGTCAGGTCGCGGTGTCGCGGGACAGGCTATCAGTGGATTCGGGGTCTTCGATTTCCCTCACGCGTTCATAACCCACTTTTCGGAGCCAGCAGTTTGAACGGCTCGGCCTTGGGGCTGGGGATCGACTGGACCAGGCGGAAGATACCCTCGGTGTGCCAACACGTGAGTATCTGCGGGCCGCCGGCGGTCGTGAACTCCAGCGCAAAGGGGGGCAACTTGTCCCCTCCATCAGCGGTTCTGAGAGAGAGGCGTCGCGCAGATGCATTTTTTGACATACTCGCCCGGGTTGGCCGAGTCGGTGAGGGCGGCCACGACGTCGACTATGACGAACCACCAATCGTCGGCGTGGAGGGTTTTGCGGATTTCCTTTTTCTGGAAGAGTGCGCTGCGGGTTTATATGGGGGCAAAGAAAGTCCGAGCGTTCGCGGCGCGTGGGAAAATAAGTTCTGCGTTCATCAAACGAGGTCGGCGAATTGATGGACTGGCTGCCGCTGTCCACAGCGGTGCAACCGCCACTGCGGGCTCAGCCAGCCTGCGCGAGCTGCGCTACCAACGGGTGATCCTTGTCGAGTTTGCTCACTGCCACCACGGTAAAGCCGAGCACTTCGCCCTGGTCGTTCACGCGCTCCATTACGGCATCGTGGTCGGTTTCACGCATGAAGCCGGGTTTTTTTGAGAAGCGGACTTCTAGAAAATCACCTTCTTTGTCGAACCAGATTCTTACGGTTTGGGCCATAGTTGGATTCCTTTCTTGAGTTTAGCGGTAAGATACGCGGTTAAAACGAAGGCGTCGAGTCCACCATACTTGACGACGACGCAGAGCCTTTGTCACCCACCCGTGTGCCGACACAGTATCGGTAATGCAATGCCGTCGCTTGGTCGGACAAAGACTCGATGACGAACTGGGGACTGCGCAGTATCTCCACCAGCGCGGCATCGAGACCCGCCATTTCCGCGTGCTCGTGGATATGAGCGATGCGCTCGTCGGTGAGCCGAACTTCACGCCCTTGGTGATCCCGGAGTAGAGGTATCGGAAGAGCGGATTACCGAACGAACGTCCCCCTCGTGTTGCCGGGGCGGGCGCGGCCGAGGGCGACAAGGGTTTGAAGGATTTCAGCTATCACGGTGGCGTCGGCGCGTTGAAAGTGGGTGGTGCACCCGCGACCGCCGCCGCGGAGCGCGGAAGGCGAAGAACGCGACGAGGGCGTCGTGGCCGCAACGATCGCTGAGACGTAGGGGATGGACGAGGCGGGCGGCATGGGCGATCAGCGGAGCAGAGAGGGCGCGATGGGGCAGAGCAAGCGCGGGGAGGGCTTTGAGCGGTAGCCGGACATTACAACGGCAGGTAGCAGACGGTGTTCGAGAGGAGAATCATAATGAAGACGAGGCACGTCGTCAGCGGGCCGAGGTAAATGCGGCCGGTCAGATGGAAGAAGGCGCGGTTGAAATACGGGAGAATAAACATCATCGGGACGATGGCGAAGAGGAGGTTCACGTAGAGCCAGCTGTCGGTCCAACGCACGGTGCCGGTCAGGGCGAAGGTAAGGTATTGGGCGGCGAGGATGAAGATGAGGCCGAGGGAATTGCCGAGGCCGGCGAGGAGGAGGCTGCGCCATTCGGGTTGGCCGGCGAAACGCATCCCGGCGTTTACGCGGAGAGAATTCGAAAGGAAAAAAACCAAGAAAAACGGCGCATACATCGGGACGAGGATCAGTAGGGCCGGTTGAAATACACGCGCGCCGAGGAAGAGGAACCGGTAGTCGACGCGGAAGACCGCGTAGACGACGAAGAGCGTCAGGAAAAATGCGCACCACAACACGGCGGCGAGCACGGCGGTGCGGAAGAGTTCGCGCGGCGTGGTAGCGACGCCCCAAGCGACGGGCGAGGCTCCGGCGGCGCGGCCGTGGAGACGGTAGCCAAGGTAGAAGAGCGTGAAGCCGATGAGGCCGTTGCAAAACGCCCAGAGGACGACGGCGTTGTTCATGCGTTGCGGAAAAAACCAAGTCTGCTCGCGGCCGGATGCCTCGGTGAAGAGTTTTTGGGAAAGCTCGCAGAACGGAATGTAGCTGAAGCAGGCGATGAGCGCGCCGGTCAGAAAGAACGTCCAGAAGATGATCCGACCGCGGCCCGAGGGCGCGGCAGGCGCGGGCGACACGGGGTGAATCAGTCCATGAAAATAGGAAACGTGCGCGAGGAGCAGGTGTGCGAGCGGGACGAGCGAGACGAAGGCGGCGACCAGTGCGGCGAGGGAGAAAATTTCTTTCCAAGGCCAGACTTGGCCGACGGGCGGGCGGGATTTTTCGAGGCCGAAGACTTTTTGGAAATAGGCGATTTGATCGGCGACGTCGGCCGGGCTGTAGGGTTGGAACGGGTGCAGGACGGGCGGGTTGTGCACGACCCGAAGCGTGCGGGCAGAGGTGTCGCCGTAGTAGCGACCAAGCTCGACGGCGTCGATCTTGGTGGCGGTGCCCAGACCGGAGTTGACGACCCGCAGGGCCTCGGGGGCGCGGCGCATATCGCCGTTTTTGAGTTCGTTACGATAAGCGCCCTCGTCGTGGAAAGCGTAACTGATGCCGACATTGGAGCGGACGGGGCGGAGGATTTTTTCGGTGAACGTGAGTACGTAACCGGAAACGAAGACGGAGTGGACCTTGCTCGGCGTTTTGGACTTCAGGGATTCGGCGCCGAAATACGAGGCGGCCTGAATCGCGGCATTGCCACCGGCGGAGTGGCCGGTGACGCCGATGCGGGTTTTGTCGATGTAGTTCAAGTTGTCGGTGCCGGCGGCGTAGTTGACGACGGCGAACATGCCGTAGCCCTCGTTGGTGGCGGAGCGCGGATTGGTGGAGGAGCTCGACGAGCCCTGCGAGTAGGGATCGATGGCGATGACGACCATGCCGCGGCGGGCGAGCTCGAGGGAGATGTTGGCCTGGGTTTCCTTGGCGCGTTGGAAACCGGGCACGACGACGACGAGGGGCACCGGCGTGTCGGCGGTGGCGGTGAGTGGACGGAAGAGATCGGCGACGATCCACTGGCCGTTTTGGGTCGGTAGTCGGATTTCGGTGACGCGCACGTGGCCGAAGGAGGTTTGGACCAGCGAGGCGAGCCAGCTGGCGACGAAGATGACGACGAGGCACGAGGCGAGGAGGCGGCGGCTGGCGGCGAGACGCCGTTCGGATGCCGATTCAGGAACGGGCGAGGCGGTCATCGGGGAAGGGATTCGCGGTCTGCCGGTGGCGTCAAGCGGAAGGGTTCCCGGTGTTGATGGCGGTGGAGCTGCCAGGAGTTCCAGAGGTTGTGCCAGAGGACGTAAAAAGTGGGGCCAAGGGCGATGAGCGGATTGGCGTAGGTCATCGCGAGGCAGATGGTGAACGTGGTGTTTTTTTGGCCGAGAGCTTGGCTCGCCTCGCGAGTGAACTCGCGGCCGCCGATCAGGCGACCGACGGTGAAGTTGACGACGCAGATGAGCAGTGTAACGGCGGCGACCTCGACGAGGACGGTGGACGAGAGATGGCTTCGGTGACGGAGGAATTCCGAGGCGTTGGCGGTGATCAGGAAGATGGCGGTGATCCACGCGGAGAAGGTGAGGTTGCCGAGGTGTTGGGGCCATCGGGCGGCGTCGGGGTGCAGGCGACGGATGAGCCAGGCTAGGACGAGCGGGGCGAAGACGAGCAGGCCGACGCTGCGGGTGACCTGCGCGAAGGCGTCGGGCGTGGGATAGCCGAGCACGAACGGCAATAGCACGGGAAAGAGCGCGGCGATGACGACGTTCGAGAGGAGAAACGCGGCGATGACGTAGGAGACGCGGCCGCCGAGGAAACTCGTGATGACCGGCGCGGCGGTGGCGGTCGGCGTAATGCCGCAAAAAAACGCGGCGAGGGCGACGTCGCGTCCGCCGACGAGAAAGCCGAAGCCCCACGCGGCGGCGGCAATCGCGAGATTGGCGGCGAGGAGGAGGACGTGACTGCGATGCAGCGATTCGCGCGAGAAGCGTGTTTGGAGAAAGACGACGAAGAGCATTCCGATCACGAGCCAACGGACCAGCCACGCAGCAGCATGCGCCTGAGGGAGCAACGCACCGAGGACGATGGCGGCGACAATGGCGGCGGTTCGAGAGAGACCACGTTTCACGAGTGTAGTGGCGCCAAGACAGCAGTGGATCTGAGCCAAAGCAACTGCGCCAAAGCCTGATCCGCGCAGTCGAGAGCTGAGAGTCCAATCTTCGGAGCGAAACTACGCGCCGTCTCGCCGGTAAACGCGCGTCACCCTTCGATTTTTCTTACCGTATTGCTCACCGCGCTCGAAGCTTGGCGGTCGCCTGAATATCTACGCCAACGAATCCGGCAGCGGAAATGAGTGGCGGTTCCCGCGGGCGACAGGTGGTGGGTACCACGATCTCGCCGTTCTGGGGCGGTGTAACCAAGGGTTGATTCGCGTTACTCAGTTGGTGACTCTGCAGGGAACCTTATCCCCGTGTTCTTATCCCCCGTCAGGCTGAGTCTTTGGCGATGGCGTGTCCGTTTTGGATTCACGCTGGGCGTAGCGTTGGGCATTTCCCTGCCAGCGCAGGCGCAATCCGGAAACCCGCATCCGCCCACGGCACTGGCGCTGCTCGAGCAACATTGTGTGCCGTGTCACGGCGGTGGGAAAACCAAAGCGGGGTTCGACCTCACGACGCACGCAGCGTTGTTGCGCGGGGGAGAGAGTGGGCCGGCGGTGGTCCTCGGCCGACCGGAGCTGAGTTTGTTCCAACGGATGATCACCCACGAGGAAGAGCCCGGGATGCCGCACAAGAAAGACAAGTTGCCGGAGGCGGAAATCGCGATCATTGCCGCGTGGATTCGCGACGGGGCCATTTACACCCGAGAACTGCGCCAAGCTGAAATCGCGGCGGGGGGAGGCTCGCTGACCAGAGCCGCCTTTGCCCTCACCGAGGCGGATCGGGCTCACTGGTCGTTTCAACCGGTGGTGCGACCGAAGCTGCCCGTGGTGAAGCAGGCCGCGTGGCCGAAATCGCCGCTCGATACGTTTATCTTGGCCGGTTTGGAGGCGAAAGGACGCAGCCCTGCGGTGCCAGCGAACCGTGAGGTGCTGATCCGCCGCGTGACCCTCGATCTCGTAGGGTTGCCGCCGACGCTGGCAGAGATCGATGCGTTTGTGCGCGACGCGTCACCGCGTGCCTATGAAACGCTCGTTGACCGGTTGCTGGCCTCGCCGCACTACGGCGAGCGGTGGGGGCGGCACTGGCTGGATTTGGCGCGCTTTGCGGAGAGCGACGGCTTCGAGCATGATGCGGCGCGGCCCAACGCGTGGCGCTACCGCGACTACGTGGTGCGGGCTTTCAACGCGGACAAGCCCTACGACCGTTTCATCCGCGAACAGTTGGCGGGCGATGAACTTTTCCCCGGCGATCCTGACGCGCAGATCGCGACGGCGTTCAACCTACTTGGGCCCGACATGGTCGATTCCGCCGATCAGGTGCAGCGCCGGCGCAATACCCTAAACGACATGACCGACACGACCGCGCTCGCGTTGCTCGGTCTCACCGTCGGTTGCGCGCGCTGTCACGACCACAAGTTCGAGCCGATTGCGCAGCGCGACTACTACCGGTTGCAGGCATTTTTCACTGCGGCGAAATTCCGCCATGATCTGCCGGTGCCCACCGCGGCGGAGAGCCGCGCGCACGAGATGGCCATGGCCGCCTACGGCGAGCAGACCAAAGCGCTGCAGGCCCAGATTTTCGCGCTGGAAGAGCCGCAGCGAAAGACGCTCTTCGAGCGAAAACTGGCGAAGCTCTCGCCCGAAGCGCAAGCGGCGCATGGAGTGCCGAAGGAGCAACGCACGACCGAGCAGGAAAACCAGGTGTTGGAAACCGCCCATTTGATGGCGGTCACGGCCAAGGAAATCGGCGCGGCGATGAAAAAGCCGGACCGCGACCGGCACGCGGTGCTGCTCGCGGAGTTGAAACCGTTTCCGAAGCCACGACCGCTGTCCGCCACGCTGGCGCTGCAAAACGGGGCGCCGGCGAAGACGCACGTGCTCCACCGCGGCGATTACAATCAGCCCGGGGACGAAGTGCGGGCGGGGTTTCCGCAGGTGCTGTCCGGTGTCGGCGCCGCGGCGAGCGAGCCGGCGGAAAACGTGCGCGCGCCCCTCGCCCATTGGGTGGCGAGCGAGGCGCACCCGCTCACGGCGCGGGTAATGGTGAACCGGATATGGCAGCATCATTTTGGTCGCGGGCTGGTCGGAACACCGAGTGACTTTGGCACGCATGGGCAAAAGCCCACCCATCCGGCGCTGCTCGACTGGCTGGCGGCGGAGTTCACTGGGCGGGGCTGGAGTGTGAAAGCCATGCACCGGCTCATGTTGCTCTCGGCGACTTATCAGCAGGCCAGCACGGTCGCCGCGGCCGAGGTAGTCCGCGATCCGGAGAACCGCCTCTATGGGCGCATGAATCGGCTGCGGATTGAGGGCGAGGTGATCCGGGACAGTCTCCTCGCAATCAGCGGTGAACTGAATCTGAAGGTCGGCGGTCCCGGAGTTTTTCCGCCGATTCCGAAAGAGCTGTTTGAGGGCGCCAAGGGTTGGATCGCGAGCACCGACCCGCGCGATCACACGCGGCGCAGCCTCTATATTTTCGCGCGGCGAAACCTGCGGTTTCCCTTTCTCGAAGTGTTCGATGCGCCTGACAACAACCTGAGCTGCTCGGCGCGCGAGCGGAGCACGACGGCGCCGCAGTCACTGACCTTGCTCAACGCGGAGGAAGTCTTGGCGGCGGCGGCGCGCACAGCGGAGCGATTGACCGAGGCCGCCGACTCGCCCGAGGGGCGTGTCACGTTGGCCTATCGCCTCATTATTGGTCGCCCGCCCACGGCGGTTGAGCGCCGGCTCTCGGTGGAATTTCTCGCCCGCTCACCGCTCAGCGAGCTGTGCCGCGGGCTCTTTAACCTCAACGCATTTGTCTATGTCGACTGAACCTTGCTGCGGCCCCGGAGGATTTACGACGCGCCCCACGTCGCGCCGTTCTTTTTTGCGTCATGCCGGTGGTGGCTTTGGCATGGTGGCGCTGACCTCTCTGCTCGGCCGCGAAGGACTGCTCGCCGCGCCGGCGTCGGGCCTCGCCAATCCCTTTACGGCGAAACTGCCGCATTTCGCCGCCAAGGCGCAACGCGTGATTTTTCTCTTCATGTCGGGTGGTCCGAGCCATGTGGACCTGCTCGACCCGAAGCCCGATTTGATCCGGCTCGCCGGCCAGCCGATTCCGGAATCGTTTGGCACGTTCAAGACCCGCCGGGCCGTCGCGAAAAACAAGCTGCTCGCGCCGTTGCGGGAGTTTCGGCCGCGGGGACAGTCCGGCACCGAAATCTCCGATTTTCTGCCGCATATCGCCTCATGCGCCGACGAGCTCTGCGTGTTGCGCGGTTGCCACGGCGACAGCGTCACTCATCCCGAATCCGTCTACCAGATGAACACCGGCTCGATTCTCATGGGGCGGCCGAGTCTTGGCTCGTGGGCGACCTATGGGCTCGGCACGGAAAACCAAAATATGCCCGCCTTCGTCGTGATGCCCGATCCCTCGGGTTGGGTGAAGGGTGGTGCGCCGGCGTGGGGCAACGGCTACATGCCCGCCGCCTACCAAGGCACGATTTTGCGGGGAGGTGCGTCGCCGATCCTCAATCTTAATACGCCCGCCGGCATCTCAGGGGCGCAGCAGGCGGCGACGGTGGATTTTATCAATCAGCTCAACCGAGAAAATCTTGCGGCGGGCGAGGAGGACTCGGAACTCGCGGCTCGCATCGCGGCCTATGAGTTGGCGTTTCGCATGCAGCAACACGCGCCCGACGTCGTGGATATCTCGCGTGAAACTGAGGCCACGAAAAAACTCTATGGCCTCGACCAGAAAATCACCGAGGAGTTCGGCCTGCGCTGTTTGCTGGCGCGCCGGATGCTCGAGCGCGGTGTGCGCTTTGTGCAGCTCTACTGTGGCGACACCAACGGCTGGGACGGCCATGCCGACATGGAGGGCAACCACTCCAAACTGTGTGCGCAGAGCGATCTGCCCGTCGCCGGCCTGTTGAAAGATTTGAAGTCACGCGGCCTCCTCGATTCGACCCTGGTGATCTGGGGCGGCGAGTTCGGTCGCATGCCGATGAGCGAAGGCGCGAACGGTCGCGACCACAACCCGCACGGCTTTTCGATGTGGCTCGCCGGCGGCGGCATCAAGGGTGGGCAGGTGATCGGTTCCACTGACGCCGTGGGCTTGCGCGCCGAGTCGGAAAAAGCGCACGTGCACGACATCCACGCGACCATTCTGCATTTGCTCGGTCTCGACCACACACGCCTGACGTTCCGTCGCAACGGCCGCAATGAGCGTCTCACCGATGTGGCCGGAAATGTGATACGAAAAGCGCTTGCGTGAGGCGGAGCGCCGGAGCGCGTGGCACGCGGGGAGCGACTGCGACGTGCCGAGCTGCACGCGGTGGAGCGACCCGCGGGGTGCCTGCACGCCGATGAGGAGCGACAGCCCGCGATGGTTGCAAACCGACTTGTCGTGCTCTGGGGCGAAGGCGAGGATCACCCGGTCATTAACACGGGCACGCTCTACCGTGGATCGTGGGCGGAAAAATCCCGTTTCACCGGGACTTCGCGCGGATGTTGGCCTCTCAGGTGGGCGCGGACTTTGCGCCGGTAGACCCGTGCGCAGTGTAGTTGAAAAACGGATTTATGGCCTTCCGGAAACCGCCGCAAACTCATGGACGGCCAAGCCTGAGCCACTCCGGAGGTGGGCCGCCGCGTCTCGGCGGCGGCATGGGCTGCGGCGAGTGCAGTGACCGCGCTGGCGGTCGGTGTATCCTCGGTGCCCTAAAGCGAGAACGTGAGGTGATGGGCCAAGGCGTGCTGGCGTATCCCGTAGAACGAGGCAAAGGCGCGGAGACGTTGGGCTTTGGCGTCATCCGGCGTGCCGGCCGGTCGGGTTCGAATTGCGGAAATCATGAGGTTTTTCGCGGTGTGCTCCGTGGCAATGAATTCGAATACCTTGGTCTTGTAACCGGCCCACTCCAAGAGTTGGGCGCGGAGGGCGTCGGTGACGAACGCGGATTGCCGCTCTTGGAAAATGCCGTGACGCAGCGCGTCGGCGAGGACGGGCGGCGGGGTGAGCTGCGGGCGGAGCTCCTGCTGGCAGCAAGGTGAAACGACGAGCAGGCGAGCTTGGTCGGCGAGTCCGCGGGCAAGGGCGTCGTCGGTTGCGGTGTCGCAGGCGTGAAGGGCGATGAGCAGATCGCAGGCTGCGAGCGGCGTGTCAGTGATGGTCCCGGCGCGGAAGGTGAGGCGGTGGGCCAGGCCGTGCTGGGCGGCGACACGATTGCACAGGGCGACGAGCTCGGGGCGGGACTCGATCCCGGTGACGTGCGCGCGCTCGCCGAGGAGAGCCGCGACGGCGAAGGTGAGGTAGCCTTTGCCGGATCCCGCGTCGACGACGCGGAGTTGAGCGTTGGGGGCTGAGAGTGGAGCGCCCGGAGGTGAAAGGGGAGCGTCGGAGCTGGCGGCAATGGGAGGTGGAGCGTCAGGGAAGGCCTCGGCGACGAGGTGGCTGAGGAGTTCAGCGAATTTTTGGATTTGGCGAAATTTATCGGCCATGCCGCCGCGTGGTTGTCCCCGATTATTGGTGACGCCGAGGGAATCGAGCCACGGGGCGTTAGCGGGGATGAGGTGGTGTTTGGGGGCGTTGTGGGCCGCCGGCGGAGGCGGTACGGACGGGACGGAAAGCGGTGTGGACTTCAAGCGGAGGCGTGCGCTGCCGTCGGAGTTGAATTCCAACTGGGCGATTTGGGTAGCGGTGAAGAGGTGGGCGTCGAGAAAGTCGCGGCCAAGAGCCGCCTCGATCAGGGCGATGGCCTCGGCGGGAGCGTGGTTTTTCGTGACGTCGCGGGTGGCGTGGCGCCACACGAACGAGAGCTGGAGGCCCGCTTTGAGGGCCACGGGTCGGACGAAGACATTTTGCAGTGTGGGGTCGGCCCCGGTGAGGGCGGGCGCGGGTTTGCCGAGGGTAAGCTTGGTCAAGGTGCCGTCGGTGAGGGCGGATCGTAGGAGGGGCAGGAAACGTTCGAGGGCGGTCGGTTGCGGCATGACGGAAAGCGTATGAGCACGGAGAGTCGGGATAGCGCGGAAAAAATTTGGGCAACGAACGGGGACGTTGAAAGTGTCGGCGGCTCGATCTGAGCAACGCGGGCTGGATGTAGAAATCGCGCGGCGTGCGGCGCCAGATCAGGCCGGAGGGTGCGCGCGTGGCGGGGTCGGTGAAGGGGTATTCGTAAGGAACGACGCGGACGTGTTGGGGCGGTGTTTGCGGGAAAAGATTTTTTCGATCGAGGTGAGGACCTCGGGTGTACCTCGCAACAAATGTTCGCAGACCGAGAGGACCCAAGGGTGGTGCGAGGGATGGTCGAGGGCGGCGAACCAGAGTTACCAGTCGAGGCGAGGTCGGTGGGGTGGGACCCACGTGGGTGCGCGGGTGAGGTCGTCGGGTTTGTGACGAAACTCGTAAGGGAGCCACGTGCGGGTGTCGTCGCTGCCCTCGAAGACACGTTCCCTGCGCGGATGGGTCATAACGGCGAAGAGCCCCTAGCGGTTGGATGAGCGGCGTGAAACTTAGCCGCAAGCTGGAGGAAAAGTTTGTCACGTATTACGTGACAAAGGGTGAAGTGAGGAGCGCGGCGCGGTGCCGGCAGGTGCGGGGGGCGAAAAGGAAAAATGGAATGAGGAGCTCGCGGGTAAACATGCCGGCGCAGGCGGCGCGGTGAAACTAGACGGGGAGCGCGTGGGCCCGAGAGGCGAGCCGCGTGGGGAGCGGTGGGGTTTCGGAGAGAAACGTAAGCGCGGTCAGGTCGCACCCCGAAACGTCGCCGCTCCGGAGTTTCATTGCGCGGACAGGAGCATCAGGCGAAAAAGGAGCCAGACGAGCAGGAGGCGGGCGAGGCCGGTCGTGCAGAGTACGTTGAGTTAGGGCAGTCGGGCCGGCACCGATGAACCAGCAGAGCGAGGGGAGTTGCGCGTGATCGAAGTCGTTTCCGAGTTGGCGCAGGACGCCGTCGAAAGAAGCGCGCCTACGGACTACACGGAAGAGGTGAGGCGGAGCGAGCGGTGGGCGGACGAAGGGCGGCTCAGGGGAGGAATTCGGCGGTGAAGGCCGTGGCGGGGTTGAGCTTGCCTTTTGCGAGGAGGCCGAGGGCTTCGAGCTGGGCGATTTGTTCGGCGTAGCGCGCGGCCTCGAGTCGACCGATGTTCTTCGGGCCGCTGCGGACGTCGCGGCCAGTGACGAGTTTTTCTGCGATGATGGCTTGGCGCGAGAAGGCGAGGAAGGCGTCGGTGTTCGGCGCGTGGGCTTTTTTCAACGCGGTGTGAGCGGGAGTCGGATCACCCTCGAGGTAGTCTTGCCAACCGCGGAGGTAGGCGCGGGTGAAGGCGCGGAGCTCGGCGGGGCGCTCGCGGGCGAATCTTTTATTGGTGATGAGCACAGCGTAGGCACGGAAACCGGCGTCCCACGTGGAGAGGAAGCGAGGGGGCTTGCCGCCGGCCTGCGTGATGTGGTGGGGCTCGGCGATGAAGTAGCCCTGTTGGAGAGCTTGTTTGTTACCGAGGAACGCGGCGACGGAGAAATTCTGAGGAACCTCGTTGATCTTCAGGTGGTATTTTTCCACGAGGAATTTGAGAAAAGGCCAGCCTGGACGAGCGATGATGGTCTGGCCGTTGAGGTCGGCGAAGGTGCGGACGGGGCTATCTGCGTGGACGAGAATTCCGGACGGATCGTCTTGGAAGACGGCCACGAATTGGACGAAGGGGAGGCCCTCGGCTTGTTGGAGTAGGGTGGCAGTGGAGTCGGCTTGGGCGATGTCCACTTTACCGGTGGCGACGCTGGGCATGACTTGCGCGCCGGGTCCGCCGGGCAGCAGAGTGACGTCGAGGCCCTCTTCGCGGAAAAAGCCGCGGGCGAGGGCTTGGTAGAGACCGCCGTGTTCGGGCTCGGGGACCCAGTCCAGTTGGACGGAGATTTTTGCTGGGGCGGTCGCCGCGACGGCGGAGTTGAGCGCAAAGAGCTGAGCGCTGAGCGCGAGGAGCAGGATACGGCCGACGGAGGACAGCGGGCGGCGTGGGCGGAGCTTCATGGGAGATTATTTGTCGGTGGTTTCGTAGGAGTCGTGCCACTTGTGGAGAACGAGCCAGCTGAGTGAAAGGACGCCGGCGGTGAAAATGAAACCAAGAATACACGTGGTCGCGGCGGTCGCGAAGAGCGCGGCGTATTTGGCTTGGCTGGAGTAGATGATCGCTTGGAAGCCGAGACCGCCGCCGT
This sequence comes from Opitutaceae bacterium, assembly GCA_005799525.1. Classification (GTDB taxonomy): domain Bacteria; phylum Verrucomicrobiota; class Verrucomicrobiia; order Opitutales; family Opitutaceae; genus GAS368. Next base: position 30,520 of record SYGN01000228.1, read on the forward strand.
CGCCGGCGGAACTGCCGGCGGTGTAGTCACCGACGAGGGCGCCGATGGGTGCGAGGGTGGCGGCGATGCGCAGGCCGGTGAAAAAATAGGGCAGCGCAGCGGGCACGCGGAGATAAAGGACTTGTTGGAGGCGACTGGTGCGCCACATGGCGAAGAGCTCAACGAGGTTGCGGTCGGTGGAGATGAGGCCCTGCGTGGTGTTTACTACGAGCGGGAAAAAACAGATGAGAAACGTGATGATCGTGACGCTTTTGAGGCCGGCGCCGACCCAGACGACGAGCATCGGCGCAAACACGATCACGGGCGTCATCTGCAAGATCATCAGGTAGGGATAAAGGCCGATGCGGACCAACCGCGAGAGCGAGAGGGCGAGCGCGAGGAACGAGCTGACGGTGACGGCGAGGGCGAAGCCGAGGAGCGCGCCTTGAGTGGTGTTGAGGGCGGCGCGGGTGAGCGAATCGGCGTGGGTGCGAAACGCGGTCATCACGGCCGTGGGCGTCGGCAAGAGAAAGCGGAGATCTTCGGAGAGCAGCGCGTGGATGGTATACCACGCGGCAATGACGAGTGCGCCGGTCGCGGCGGGGAAAAAAATGGTTTGGAGCCGGCGGGACATGCGCGTTCAGACCGTGTCGGGTTCGACGGAGCGCAGAATGCGGGAGACGTCGGCGACGAGATCGTGGAAGGGACGGGAGCGGCGGGTTGCTTCGGTGCGAGGGTAGGGGAACGGGACAGGGATCTCGGTGTAGAGGTGCCCGGGGTTAGCGGAGAAGATGCAGATGCGATTGGAGAGAAACACGGCTTCAGCGACGGAGTGGGTGACGAAGAAGGCGGTCCAGGCGTGGCGTTCCCGAATGGTGAGAAGTTCCTCGTTGAGGTGCTCGCGCGTCATTTCGTCGAGGGCGCCGAAGGGTTCGTCGAGGAGGAGGATTTTGGGTGAGAGGGCGAGGGCGCGGGCGATGGAGACGCGCATTTTTTGACCACCGGAAAGTTGGCGCGGGTAGGCGTTGGCTTTCTCGGAGAGACGAACCAAGTCGAGGACACGGCGGCGCGTGACGGACCGTTCGGCGGGAGCAACCCCGCGGAGAGAGAGCGGGAGCTCGATGTTGGCCGCGACGCTGAGCCACGGAAGTAAGGTCGGCTCTTGGAAGACGAAGGCGAGGTCGGCGGCGGCGGCGTCAGGTGAGCGACGGTCGACGATGAGCGACCCGGCGGTGAGCGGAGTGAGGCCGGCGATGAGGCGGAGGAGGGTGGATTTGCCGCAACCGCTGGGGCCGATGAGGGAGACGAATTCGCCGGGTTGGACGGTGAGGTTGAGGAGGTCGAGCACGAGCGGGCCTTCGCCGAAACGTTTGGTGGCTTCGCGGAATTCGACGATGGGCGGCAGCAGCGCTGGCATGGGCCGTCACTTTGGAGGGAGGTTCGGCGCGGGGCAAGTGTCCGAGGCAATATGGAGGAGACTGGCGGTGGTGGCTTAAGGCGGGGTGGCTTGAAAAATTCTGACCGAGTGCGCGGGTGGGTGCGCGGACTTGGTGGGGTCGAAATTTTCCCACCCGGCGTTGGCGATGAAGGTCGGGCGTCCGTTGACGAGCGTGACGAGCGCAAGGTCGTCCAAGTGGGGTAAAGCGGAGGCGAGAACGGCGGCGGCCGAGATGGCGGTGAGTTCGGCGGACAGAGTGATGCGAATGACTCGTTGGGGGCTCACGCCGTTTTGCACGGCGAAGAGTCCGTCGGGAGCGGGTGCGAGCCCATCAAGGCCGACGAGCGTGGCGTTCGGCGGTGGGGTGAAGGCGCGCACGACCGGTGAGGATTCGGAAAGATCGATCGCGAAGAGGCCGTTGGCGAAGTCGGCGACGATCAGCGTACGGTTCGTCAGCACTAGACCCTGGAGGGAGACGAAGTCGTGATTCTCGATAAGTTTGTCCATTTCTTCGCCGCCGGGAAGGTAGCGCCAGATGATGGGCGCGGCGCTGTCGGTGGCGTAGATCGTGCCGTCGGGGGCGACGAAGAGGTCGCCGAGCACGTGGTCGCGGCCGTCAGAGGGCACGTCGATCACGCGGAGGAGTTCGCCGGTGACGAGACTGAAGGCGGCGAGGGCGGCGCGGCCTTTTTGCTCGGGTGTGAAGCCGTTCATTTCGGGCACCGCGGAGGTGGCGGCCCAGAGGGTTTGGCGGGTTTCATCGAGCGCGAGGCCAAAGACGCCGAAGAGTTCCTCGTCTTCGGCACTGTACCGGCTGACGCGGCCATCGCGGTCGCGGCGCCAGATGCAACGCTGGTGAACATCGCCGAGGAAGAGGTCGCCCGTGCGGTCGCGAAACGCGATGCCTTCGATGATGCCGGTGCGACCGGGGAGTTCGACAAGGAGGTTGGCTTCGCCCTGCGGTTCGCGATTGACGGCGAGGGCGGTGCGAATGGCGTTGAAAGCGCGGGAGCCTTGGAGTGAGGCGAAGGCCGAGTCGCGTTCAACGGATGGGGCTAAGCCGAGGGCGGTGAGGCGTTGCAGGGTCGCGAGGGCATCGTCGGTCCGGCCAGTGAGGGCCTGCGTGGCTGCGAGATGGTACAGGTAACGCGGAGAGTCGGGGCGGAGCCCTAGGGCGGCCGCGTAGGCGTCACGGGCGGCGGCGAAGTCTTTGCGCTGATACGCGGCCTCGGCGGTGCGGCGGAGGGCTGGGTGAGACTGAGCGGGCTGAGCGGGCTGGGCGGACCGAGCGGAAGAAGGAGAGAGGGGGAGAAGGAGAGACGCGGAGAATAGAAGCAGACGGCGGACGGGGGACATGAGAGGGAAAATGACGTGACGGACGGGTAGCGCAGCAACAATGTGGGGGCGCAAAAAAGGGACGCACGAGAAGCTGCGTCCCGAGGGGAAAGAGGGGCAGGAGCGCGGGCGTTTACTCGTAGCGGAGGGCGTCGATCGGATCGAGCTGGGCGGCTTTGTAGGCGGGGTAGAAGCCGGAGATGATACCGACGAACGCGCTGCCGGCGACGGAGATGCCGATCCACATCGCGGGCACGAGGACGGGCCACCCGTTGTAATGCGAGAGCAGTTGAGACCCTCCCACCCCCACAGCGACTCCGATCAAACCTCCCAGCGAGCTAAGGAGGATGGCTTCGATGAGGAATTGGGTGAGGACGTCGCGGCCGTGCGCGCCGATCGCGAGACGGATGCCGATCTCACGGGAGCGCACGGTGACCGAGACGAGCATGATATTCATAAAGCCGATACCGCCGACGAAGAGCGAAACACCAGCGATGCCGGCGAGCAGGCCGGTCATGGTCTTGGCGTTGGCGCTGGCGGCATTGGCCAGCTCTTCCTGGGTGCGGACGTTGAAGTCGGGCTCGCGACCGCGGCGGCGCTGGGTGAGCAGATCTTCGACGGCGATTTTGACCGAGGCGATATTTTCGGGCTCGGCCGCTTGGATTCGGATCATGCTAACATTAGTCTGACGGGAAACGCGCCGCATATGGGAGGTGTAGGGGATCAGGACGACATCGTCCTCATCGGAACCGAAAAGACTGAAGCCTTTCGGCGACAAGACGCCGAGGATGCGGAAGGGGAGATTGCCGATGCGCAGAGTCTGGCCGATAGGATTCTCGTTGGGGAAAACTTGATCGACGACCGTTTTTCCGATGACGCAGACTTTGCCGAGAGATTTGACCTCCTGATCCGTGAACATGGAGCCGGATGCGATGGGCCAGTTGCGGACATAAGGGTAGTCGGGACCGACGCCATTGATGTTGGTGCTCCAGTTCAGGCCATTGGCGAGGATCTGTTTTCGCGCGCGCACCTCGGGGCTGAGGCCGTCGATATTTTTGACCTCGGTGAGGATGGCGTCGGCGTCATCGGGCGTGAGGGAAGTCGAGCTGCCGTAGCCGCCCCGCGAGCCGCCGCTGGAGTAGCTGCCAGGCATGACAGTGATCAGGTTTTGGCCCATCGCGGCGACTTGGGCTTCGACTTGGGCTTTGGCGCCGTTGCCGATGCTGACCATCGTAATGACAGCGGCGACGCCGATGATCATGCCCAGCGCGGTGAGCATCGAGCGCATAGTATTGCGGCGGAGGGCGCGAAGGGCGACGAGGAGGGTGCTGGTAAATCTCATGGAGGGTACGTCCTCAGTTTTGGGCGGCGGTGGTGAGTTTGGCGGCGGTCTCGGCTTGTTTGATGCGGAGCATTTCTTCGGCGGCGATGGAGCGACCTTCGACCGGGGCGTCGCGCACGACGACGCCGTCGCGCAAAATGAGGTTGCGTTTGCAGTAGCGGGCGACGTCGAGCTCGTGGGTGACCATCACGATGGTGATGCCTTGATCGTTGAGCTTCTGGAAAACGCCCATGACTTCCACGGAGGTTTTTGAATCGAGATTGCCGGTGGGTTCGTCGGCGAGGAGGACCTGGGGAGAATTAACAAGGCCGCG
>SYGN01000229.1 GCA_005799525.1 Opitutaceae bacterium
GCCAGCGAGTGGTGATCCGTCCACTCGCTGGCGCTCGCGGCTACCGAAAAATCCAGAGTTATAAGGACGTTGGGATTACCCGCTCCTCGGTCCGCGCAAGCCCGCGCAACGAGGAGCGAGAGGGTGCGCCCGCTCGGTCGGTGGCGTCCACGCACCCACCGGTGAGTCGTTCGGCGCAGCGGCTTCCGCCGCCGCTCCACCCTACTTTATCCCGCCCTGATGCCTCTCCACCCACGCCGCATACTCTTTTCGCGGCACAAACCGCAGCGACGCGCTGTTGATGCAGTAGCGCAACCCGCCCTGCCCGCGCGGCCCGTCGGGGAACACGTGACCCAAATGCGCACCGTCGACGTTGCAGTGCGATTCCACCCGACGCATCCCGTAGCTCGTGTCGACGGTCTCGCCCACCCACACTTGCTCGATCGGCTTGGTGAAACTCGGCCAACCCGTGCCGCTCTCAAACTTATCCCGTGAGTCGAACAGCGGCGTGTTGCTGCACACGGAAAAATAAACCCCGTCCTCGTGGTGATCCCAATACTCGTTTTGAAACGGCGGCTCCGTGCCCTGCTGCCGTGCGACGCGAAACTGCATCGGCGTCAACCGCGCCTTCCACTCAGCGTCCGTCCGCTGCACCGCCGTCTTGCTCATATCGATCACGACATTCGAGGGCAGGCCGCACGCAGACCGTTCCCCGGGCGCGCACGCGAGCGCATCTTTCGCCGCGTTGGGGCTGTCCGTTGCATTTGACTTGGCGGGAGCGGGAGTGGATGTGTTCATTTTCATATCGGCAGCGACGCCGGCCGCGACGGCCAACGCCAAGAGCGAGCAGATCAGACGTGAAATCATAGTCCGGTTATGAGCAACCACGCTGAATAATTATTCCAACCTTTTGCTGCGGCATTTTGCTGCGGCCGACATGTCGTCAACCCGCGGGCACAAAAAAGCCCGCCAAGCGGCGGGCTTGAATGTTAGGCCATGGCCAACGGCCACAACGGGGCCGTGATCCCTCAGTATTTCGCCGTCAGCGAGAACACGGCTCGTCCCGGCATTCCGCGCTGTTGGTTCGCGGGGAAATATTCGATGTCACCCATGTTCTGCCAGTTAAGCGCGGCATTCATCGGACGTTTCTCCCAATTCCACTCATAGCCCACCGCCGCGTTCCACAGCGTCTCGGCCGGTAGGTAGAGCTTGGGATTATTGGTGCGCTGCGCCTTCTTGCCGGTGTGGTTGAATCCCGCTCCCACCCAGACGCCCTTTAGCGCGTCGTTCTTAAATGAATAGCGCGTCCAAAGATTAAAGAGCGCCTTCACGGTCGCCTCAGGGTGAGCACCGAGGAAAACCTCCACCCCCTTCGGCACCTGCTTCACGCGAATGTCATTCATCGCACCGCTGGCATAGATCTGCCAGTTGTCCATCGGCGACCAGGTGATCTCGGCCTCGATTCCGTTGCTGCGATCCAGCGTCCCTTGCTGGCTGTTCGTAACCGTCACGCCCGTCGCACTGAAGGAATTGAACCGCAAGATTCGGTCCTTCTGATCGATTTGGAAGACAGCGAGCGTCGTGGACACCCGGCCGTTGAACAAATCCGCCTTCACGCCGAACTCGTAGCCCTTCGACGTGGTCGGAGCCGCGGCTCCGGTTGGGACGTTCTCTTTCGTCAATGCCGCCGCATTGAGCACAAACGATTCGCTGTAGGAACCGTAGAACATCACGTCGCGCGTCGCTTTCCATCCGAGCCCGAGCTGCGGCGTGGTCTTCTTGTTTTCCACCTTCGCCAAGCTCGAAGCCGGAGCCAGGTAGTTGTCCGTCGAACCACTGGCGGCGCTGCGACGTGCCCCCAGCACGGCATTGAGACGGTCCTCCAGCAGGCTGAAGTTGAATACGCCGTAAGCCGCCTTGTTCCGCGTCACCGAGAGATTATTTGTGGAGAAGGGCAACGTCACGGGATCAAAGTCAGTCGTGTAGTCCCAGGTGGCGGAGTTCTTCATGTCCCAAACGGGGAAGAACTGCGCCGTGGCCGATTGCCGCAAGCGGCCGAAACCGCGCGATTCATTATAGAGCGCACCGAACAGCGGTTTCACCTTGATACCGTTCAGCACAAGATTTCCGGCCAATTCTACCTGTGAAGACTTGCTCTGGCCAAACGACTCCTGGAGCCGTTTGCGGCGGCCGAGCTGCGCAGCCGGCGCATTGAGCGCGAGATTGATGTTATTGAGCAAATCCGCCGCATAGGCGCGGCCCGCGATCAAATAATTCGCCGATGAAATCGGCAGGGTCGCCCCAGCCGGATAGTAGCTGGGTGGCACAGTGATGCTCACCGCACCGAGGCCGGTGAGTTTTTGCGCAACCCGATTTTTGCTCCAATTGAAATTCGTACGCGTCGTCCAAGTATCCGTGATCTTGGCCGTCAGTTCGGCATTAATGGTCTCGTAATCCGTGAACCGATGGTCGTTGTTCGAAACATAGTTAAACGAGCGGGGCAGCGGGTAGTAACTCAGAAACCCGGGATCGCTGTTGTCGAGCGCGTTGATCAAAACGCCCGTGGCGCTCAGGATTCCGCTGGCGGGCGGCAGCGCGACCACTTCCGTGTTCGGCTTGATGTGCGCCTGAGGCGGCGTCTCCCGGCGGGAGAACCACTGGTAATCTACCGTCAGTGCGACTCGGTCTGAGATGCGCCACGTCACCACCGGAGCTAGGACGGTCGTGCCCTGCTTGCCGGGTGTGATAAACTCGAAACCGTTTTCATAGGCGCCGTTGAAGCGAAACAGTAATTTCTTATCAACCAGCGGTTGGTTAACATCGAGCGTCGTGCGCCAAAAACTCTGCGTGCCCACTTGTGCATTGACTGTGGTCGACGCTTTAGCTCCGGGCCGCTTCGTCATGTAGTTCACCGTACCGCCCGGCGCCACCTGTCCGTAAAGCAGGGACGACGGACCTTTCACGACCTCGACGCGCTCGACCGTCAACGTGTCGATGTAGCCTTCGCCCACGAAACCGTTGTGCTGTGGAGCCTGGTCAAAGCCGCGGATCGTGTAGACCGCGTTGCCGGCGTTAAACTCGCGTCCCGCGCTCGTAACGCTCGGAGCATACTGCACCACATCGAACAGGTCACGTGCACCCACATCGGTGATGAATTGCTGCGTAAAAGCGCTGATCGAGAAAGGCAGGTCCTTGATCGGCGTATCGATCCGGGTGGCCGATACAGAATTGCCGGCACGGTAGCCTTTATCGGCCGACGTGGTCACCTGAAACGTCGACAAGACAATCCTTTCTTCGGTGGCTGCCGCAGCGGGTGCGGCGGCTGGATTTTGAGCGCGCAATCCGACTGCAGCGCACGCGAGCACCGCGCAGCTGACGCGAACAAAAACAGTTCGTGCCGAAGCAACGACCCGGATGGTAGGGGAGGTTTTGGTCATTGGAAAAGGTCTCTCGGCAAACGGGCCGAACGGTCAAGGCGGCCCACCGCATCTGTGATCGTTAGTATCAACGCCTCGCTGACAAGCGAAATTCCCCGCCATTTCTCCACCCGACCTACTCCGCCCGCATCTTTGTCATTCCATCCGTAAACTCCGCCTGCAACACCTGTCCGGGCTCCACTTCCGCCGACCGACCGACCGGCTTCCCGGCCTCGTCGCGCAGGATCACAAAACCACGATTCAACACCGAAGCCGGACTCGCCGCCTGCAACCGCTTCCACAGGGAGAGCAGTCGATGCGATTCCGTCTGCACACGAAATTCCGGCGAAACCCGCGCCAACGCCGCCCGTACCTCACCCAGCTGTTGCCGCCGCACCTGTACCGACGTGCGCAACGCCGCCCCCAGCCGGTTCGAAATATCATCAAGTCGCAAAAACCCTTGTTCGATTTGCGCCTCCGGTGACAACAACCTCAACCGCGACCGCGCGTGGTCCAGTCGCTCACCCGCCCGCGCCACCGCACCGTCGAGCCATGCCATCATCGCGTCGTCCGCCTGCGCCGCACGTTGCGCACACGCCACAAATTCACTCGAGATCAGCTCCGCCGCCGCGCTCGGTGTCTCCGCCCGCCGGTCCGCCGCAAAATCGCACAGCGTAAAATCAATTTCGTGCCCCACCGCCGAAATCACCGGCACCGTGCACGCCGCCACCGCCCGCACGAGCACCTCTTCGTTAAAGGCCCACAGATCCTCCAAACTTCCGCCGCCGCGCCCAATCACCATGACGTCAAAAATACCCAGCTCCTGCGCGAGGCCCACCATCGCGGCCATTTCCGCCGCCGCACCTTCACCCTGCACTTTCGCCGGCAACACCACCACCCGTCCGCGCCAACCGCGTCGCATCAAAATCCGCATAAAATCCTGCACCGCCGCTCCCGTCGGTGACGTAATAAAACCCACGCACGCGGGCATCGCGGGAATCGCCCGCTTCGTTTCCACCGCAAACAATCCCTCCGCCGCGAGTCGCGCCTTCAGCGCCTCAAATTCGCGCTGCAATTTCCCCACCCCATCCTCGATCACGAGGCGCACAATCAGCTGATACTGCCCACGCGCCTCGTAAACACTCACATCGCCATAGACGACGACCTGCGTGCCTTCGCGGAGCTTCACCGTCTGCCGCGCCGCATCGCCGCGAAACATCACCGCACTCAACTGCGCACCCGCATCTTTCAGAGAAAAATACACGTGCCCACTCGCCTGCGCCCGCACGTTCGTTGCCTCACCCCGCACCCATCCAGGGCGCAGCCCGCTTTCGAGCAGTGTCTTTACGCGCCGCGTAAACCCGCTCACCGACTCGATTTCCGCCCCCGCATCACCCGCGAACAAGGACTCGTCCCGCGTCTTCATGTCACGCGTCACCGACCGGCGGCGCCCCGGTCGACTTCTTTGCTCCATAGTGATTTTGCAGCAAATGCGTGCCGACCGCCAGCATCGCGATCAGGAGCGCCGCCGTGAGCGCCATTTTACCGCGACCGTGATTCAACGCGTCCCCAAACAAAATGAAAGCGACATTGAGCGAACCCTGAATCGCGACCGAGACGCAGAGATAACGCACGAACGGCACGTCCGCGAGACCGAGCAAATAGTTCTGCACGAAAAACGGGACCACCGGTGTCACCCGGATCAAAACGATCAAATCGGTGACATCGCCCGTCTCGACCGTCGGCAACGTATAGCCAAACCGCGCCAAGAGCCGCGCGCACAGCGGACGCAACCAGCGCCGCGCGAGCCAATACGTCAGGGTCAGATTGAAGGTGATCGCGGCCAGACCCAACATCGTGACGACGGGCAAGCCCAACCGCTCGCCGAAAACCGGACCTGCCGCCAACGCAAAGGGACTGTTCGGCACGCCCAGCCCCGGCAGCACCGCCATCGCACTGAAAAACACGACCGGCCCCGCGGCTGAAATCCGCCCCACCAACGCCGTCTTGAGCTGCAGCGCCGCATCGAGGGCCACCCGCCAGCCCACGAAATACACGACCGCCAAACCAATCGCCCCACACAGCAATGCACCCACCGCCAATTGCTTGAGCGGCAGCTTTTTTTTCTCCCCGAAAACTTCGGACGACGACATTCCACCAGCCTGCCCACCCGCCCGCGACACCGTCAAGCGCTCCGCCAAGCTTGCCCGCCTTGAGCCCCGCCGATCTCATCCCGCTCTCATGACGCGCCCCGCCGCCGCCTCCGCCCCCGTGCCCACGTCGGGCCTGCTCCCGGCGATCGGCGTCTTCGGACTCGCGTGTCTCGCCGTCATCACCTTCGCGAGCCCCGGCGCCACACGGATGTTCGCCTGGCCTTGGTCGCTCGGCTACGCCGGCGCCCTGCTCGCCCCAGTGCTCGTCCTGCTCCTTCACGCCTTCGCCGCGCAACGCCGCCTCGTCCTCCCGTCCCGTCCGTGGTGCTTCGGCGCACTCGCCTCCGCGTGCGCCGTGTTGGTTTCAGCGCTCGCCAGCCCTTATCGCGGCTCAAGCCTGCTCTGGTCCGCCCCTTTCCTCGCCGCCGTCGCCGTTTTCTTCGTCGTCCATCACGCCCGCCACCACGACCTCGTCCGGCCCGCTCGCCTCGATCTTCTCGTCGGCCTCTTTTTTGCCGCCACCATGCTCGTGAGCCTCGCACTCTGGTTACCCACGCTGCCCGAACGCTCTCCTGAGCTCATCGCCGCCGCGCGCAACCCGTTTCCGCTCGGCCATACCAACTACACCGCCGGCCTCGCCCTCCTCGCCTTGCCGTGGTTCGGCGTCCTCGCCGCGCGCGCCCGCGGCCTCCCTCGTACTAGCTGGTCGTCCGCTCTCGTTGTCACCCTCGTCCTGCTGGTCAGCAGTGGCAGCCGTGCCGCCGTGCCCGCCCTCGCCGTCCTCGGACTCGTCGCGCTCCTCGTCGCGCCCCTCCCACGCCGAAAAAAAATCGTCCTGCTCCTCGCCCTGCCCCTCGTCGCGTTCGCGTTCGCCGTCGCCCACCCGCGCACGCGCGCGATGTTCGCCCCCACCGACCCCGCCGCCGCGCCCAATCTCAGCAACATCCAACGCTCGGCCATGCTCACCTCCGCCGCCCGCATGGGTCAGGACCGCCCGTGGTTCGGCTGGGGCCCCGGTACCACCCCGCTCGCGTATCCACGTTACCGATTCGGCCTCGACGGTGGCGCCGAGAACGTCCTCCAACTGCACTGCACGCCCGCCCAACTCTGGGCCGAATTCGGGGCCGCTGGACTCGCCTGCGCCCTCGCCTTCACCACCCTCGCACTCCGCGCCTTTGTTCGCTCCCCGACGCCCTCCCCCGCGGCCCTCGCGCTCGTCGGCTACGCCGTCTTCTCGCTCGCCGACTGGCAACTCGACGTCCCCGTTTTCGCTTTCGCCGTCGCCCTCTGCCTCGCCCACCTCGCTCCACCCGCGCCGTCCTCGTCACTCAGCCCCCGCCTTATCGGTTTCTTCACTCTCGGAGCGCTCGCGGTCGTCGTGTTGCTCGGCCGCCCTGACCCCACGCCCGCCCTCAACATCCGCGCCCTCGCCCTCGCCCGCGCCAGTACGCCCGCCACCACCGCCGAGGCCATCGCCCTCCTCCGCGAATCCCTCGCCCTCAATCCCGACCAGGAAATCGCCCACTTCAACCTCGGCTGGCTGCTGCTCATCGCCGACCCCGCCGCCGCCGAACGCGCCTTCGACGACGCCCTCCATCTTGTTTCCGACAAAGGCGGCGTCTACTTCGGCCTCGGCCTCGCCCGCCTCAATCAAAACCGGCCCGCCGCCGCCGCCCGCGCCTTCGCCCTCGAATGCCTCAACGACCCCGCGTTTCTCTCGTCCCCCTGGTGGCGCGAACCCGCCGTCGCCGCCGTCCTCCCCAACACCCGCGCCGAGTTCGCCCACCTCGCCTCGCTCGCCGCGACCGCCCTGGAAAAACGTCCGCACTCCGCTTGGGCCGCCGCGCAACTCCCTCGCGTCGCCGCCCTCGCCCCCCGCCTCGGCGCACTCCCCGCCGGCCCCGAACGCTCCTACCGCCGCGAACGCACCGCCTACCCCGTCCTCGTCCGCAACCTCGACCTCCCCCCACCACTCGACCTCTACGACGTCCGCGAATTCCTCTCTCCGTCGCTCTCCGCTTCCCCCCTTCCCCTCAAATCCTGGCTCCCCAATTCCCTCCTTCTCGAACTCCTCGACGCCCCCACCGCCCCACCTGTGAGACATTAGCCCTTCGTCCTTGCTCCTTGGTCCTTCCTACCTCCTCTTCCCTTTGTCCCGCGCCACCTCCAACGCCGTCCGCGAAACCTTCGTCCCGCTCACGCTCCTCGCGGGCGACACCGCCCTCACCTTTGCCGGCCTCACCCTCGGTTACTGGGTCCGCTACGCCTCGCCCCTCGCCCCGTCCTCCGGCACCGGCCTTTTCATTTCCGTCCCCGATGCCACTTTCGGCCGCTACCTTCCGCTCCTCCTCGTCGGCGTCGCCCTCCTCGTCGCCGCCTTCGCGCAATTCGGCCTCTACGACACCCGCCTCCTCCTGCGCCGCTACCAGTCGCTCAACGCCATCCTCAAGGGCGCCGCCTTCTGGCTCCTCGCCTACCTCGGCTTTTCCCTCGTCCTCAACTTCGACCCGCCGATCTCGCGCCTCTTCGTCGTCATCGCGTTCGTCTGCGTCGTCGCCCTCCTTTTCCTCTGGCGCTCTCTCGCCTACGCCGTCGTCACCCACACCGCGCTCCTCGGCCACGTCCGCCGCCGCGCCCTCATTTTCGGTGCCAACGACCACGCCTCCGCCCTCGTCGCCGAACTCCAACGCGACCCCTCCCACCCCTACGCCTTCGCCGGCCTCATCACCCTGCCTCTCGCCGTCTCCCCGTCTCGCGCTTCCGCCCTCGCTCGCTCGCCCCCTGCTCCCTCAGCCGCCACCGACCTCCTCGCGCAACTCGCCGCCGCCCGCGCCGACATCCTCATCGTCGCCAGCCCCGACCTCCCCCCCGCCGAACTCGCGCGCATCGTCGAAACCTGCGAACGCGCCTACGTCGAGTGGAAGCTCGTCCCCGGCGCCTTCGACATCTTCCTGAGCGGCCTCCGCCTCCAGACCATCGGTCGCATCCCCGTCCTCGGTATCGAAGAACTCGCCATCCACCGCCTCCTCAACCGCGCTCTCAAACGCACCTTCGACCTCCTCGGAGCCATCATCGGCCTCCTCTCCTCCGCCCCCTGCGTCCTCGTCCTCGCCGCCCTCCTCAAACGCGAGTCGCCCCGCGGACCCGTCTTCTTCCGCCAGATCCGCATCGGCGCCGACCACCGCCCCTTCACCCTCTACAAACTCCGCAGTATGGCCCCCGACGCCGCCGCGACCGACGCCGCCCAGCAAAGCACCCCGCGCGACGACCCCCGCCTCCTCCGCCTCGGCGCCTTCATGCGCCGCTGGAACCTCGACGAACTCCCCCAATATTGGAACGTCCTCCGCGGCGACATGAGCCTCGTCGGCCCTCGCCCCGAACGCCCGCACCACGTCGATCACCTCGCGCACGCTATCCCCCACTATCAACCGCGCCACATCGTCAAACCCGGCATGACCGGCTGGGCCCAGGTCAACGGCCTGCGCGGCGACACCGACCTCGCCGCCCGCGCGCAACACGACATCTACTACATCGAAAACTGGTCCCTCTGGCTCGACGTCCAGATCATCCTCCTCACCTTAGCCCGCTGGCGCGGCACCAACGGCTACTGATTCAGCGATGCTCCGCGCTTCCGCCACCGCTCCCTGCGACCGCCGCCGGCTCATCGTCGGCACCACGCTCGCTACGCTCGTGTTTGCGAGCCGGGCTTGGTGGGCCCAGGTCTGGGGCTCCGCCCAGCCCTTCTGGGACGAATGGAATCCCGAAGCCGTCGGACTGTATCATCCGGGGATGGACGACACACTGCATTTTGGCGATCTGTTCCAAGCCCATAACGAACATCGCCTCTTGCTCACGTGCCTCGTCGATCTTGGGTTCGTTGTTCTCTACGGACGCTGGGCGCCGTAGGCCCAGATCATCCTCAATGCCGCGCTACATGCCACCACTGCCGTCACACTCGCCACCCTGTTCTGGCCCGCACTCACTGCCCGCACGCGCAGGGTTTTATCATCGAGATCGCGGTGATTTCCTCCGCGATCTGCGGCTGGCAAAATGCCCTGCTCGGCATCCCGTCTCAGGTCTATTTCTCCAATCTGCGATCCGGTCTTCCCCGGTCCATACCCCCATCCGCAAGTCGTTCCACAGGTCCTCGACGATCCCGTCCTCCGACCCGAGTTGCCGCTCGCTTTTTTCAATGACCATTCCGGATCCCATGGTGAACCGCCGCCCTGGATCACCGCGCACGGTCGCACGCTCTTTCTCGCCACACTGGCAGTATTCTTCACCGCGCTCGTCTGGCCGCCCCCACCCTCAGCACCCGCGTTTACTCGCGCCCTAACACCCACCGCACCGCGCGCGACAGTGGCCCCATCGGCCGCTCCGGTTGCAACGACGGCGGCAACACCCCACGCATCCGCGTATCCTCAAGCACCGCACGCACCGATTCCGGATTCGCATGCGGCACAAGCAACCGCGGCTGCCCCGCCCACACCGCCGGGTCCCCGCTCCGCTGAAACGCCACCGCCAGCTGCACCGGTGCCTCGCGGTCCCGCATCCGCGGCAAAATAATCCGCTGCATCGTTTCACTCGATAGTCCCGCCCACCCAATGAGCAAAAACAGCCCCCACGCCGCGCAGACCACGCTCGCCACCCGCGCCCCGCTCCCGCCTCCCGCGCCCCCCTCCGCCCGCGCCTCGCGCACCAGCACCACCGCGCACCATGCATTCGCCACCGGCAACAGCACCAAAAAATCCGCGTAACGCGACGGCACCGCCCCGGCAAATTCCCCGCTCGCCCCGCGCGACCACGCCATCGCCGCCGCCATCGACACGGCCCAGCCCCCGCACAGCACGACAAAATCTTCGCCCGCCGACGCGCGCCGTTTCCCCCGCACACGCGCCACCACGATCCACGCCAACGGCGCGTTCAAAACCAACGCCGCCCACGGTTGCCACGCCTGCGGCCAGGCCAGCGCCCGCAAAAACGTCTCCCCCCATTGGCCCGCCGACTGCGCCTGCAACGCCGCGTGCTCCCGCACCTCCGCGCGCAGCGCCCACGCCGCCACCAACAACCCCACGGCCGGCCAAACCTCACGCGATCTCGCCGCCGACCACCTCCTCCGCTCCACCGCGCGTAACCCCACCAGCCCAATCAACGCCACCGGCACCAGCGCCGCCCCACCCATCGCAAGCAGGCCCGCCCCGCCCGCCGCCAGCCCCGCCCACCGCTGCCAACCCGCCACGCCTTCCACGCCCAACCACCGCAGCGCCAAAATTGAAAATCCCAGAGAAAAATAAACCTGCGACTGAAATCCCCACAGCGCATTGTGCCACGCAAGCTGGGGCAGAAACGCCAGCGCCACCCCCACCGCAATCGGTGTATTTCCCTTCGCCCCCACCCCGCTTGCGCGCAGCACCATCGCCGCGAGTCCCGCCGCCGCCAACGCCCGCAGCCCTGCGCCCACCACCAATTGCACCAGCGGGTCCCACTGCCCGTTCACACTGAACAACCCCACATCGAGCGCCTTCGTCCAGAAAATCCGATGCTCATTGTGCGTCCGAAAGAAATCCACCGCGCGCCACGTCCCGTCGCGCCACGCCGGATAGAGCCCCCGCCCCTCCACATCCCACGCATCGGCCCACGGAATGTCCGTCCCCGCCACCGCCACCAGCGCGAGTTGCGCCGCCAACACCACGAGAAAAACCACCGCCGCCAGCCATGCTCCGCCCCTCTCTCTCCGTGTCTTTGTGTCTCCGTAGTTCATTCGAAATTTCTGGTTTCCCGCTCAGCCCTCAGCTCTCAACCCATTCTTCACACCGGCCTCACCTTCCGATGCCCGGTCTGCTTCACCCGCAGCAACGCGACCGCTTTCCAGATCCCAAACGCCACGCGGTATTTCAATTTCACGAGTCCCGCCCACCACGCACCGTGCGGCACAAAATGCTTCAGGTAAACCTCACGGTTCGCGTCGAAGATCGCCCGCGACATCACGGCAAACTCCTTCGCCACGCTCACGCCCTTCAGGTGCGTGATCGCCACGCGCCCGTCATACACAACGCGAAATCCGGCCTCGTTCACCCGGATGCACAGATCAAGATCATCCACATACATGAAAAAACGTTCGTCGAACACCGCCCCGTCCGCTGCCACCTCCGCCGCAAACAACCACCGCGCCCCCATCATAAACGCCCCGTTGATCGCCCCCACATCATACGTCTCCGCCTCGGGCAAAAACGTCAGATTGTAACCCGCCACCCAAGCACACCCCGGCCACTTCCCCGCCAACCCACTCGCCCGGCAAAACCCGTCCCACAAGGTCGGAATACTCCGCCGGCACGCCAGATCCATCGTCCCGTCCGCCGTCACCAGTTTCGGCGAGATCAACCCGATCGCCCGATCCGCTTCCAGCCGCGCCACGCAATGCTCCAGGGCCGCCGCAGTGCACACCGTATCCGGATTTAAAAACAGTACGAACGCTCCGCGCGTCCTCGCAAAACCTAGATTGTTCGCTCGCCCAAAACCCAGATTCGTCTCCGCAGCCACATAGTCTACCCACGGAAAATCCCGCCCCACCCTCTCGCCCACGTCGTCCCCTTCTCCGCGTCTCCCCCTCTCCCCCTCGCCCCCTCACTCCGTCTCTCCGGCTCCGCGCGCCGCCGCGCTCGCGGCCGCCGAATTATCCACCACGCACACCTCCACCGCCCCGCGCGTCCCATCCGCTCGCGCCAACTCCTGCGGAATCGAACCCAGACACGCCCCAATCTCGTCGCGCGATTGATACGCGACGATGATGATCGAGAGCAGCGGTTGACCCATGCCCACGATCCTTGCCCTTCCTTCCGCCTGCCTGCAACGCCCGAGAATTTTCCCCGCAGCCAACACCGATCTCGCGAATAAATTCCCGCCCAACTCAAAACCATCCGCCCAATCCGCGCTCTCCGCGCCCTCCGCGTTTCAACTTTCGTGTCCGTCCCCCAATTCCGAGTCCGACATTAAACGTTGAGCGTTCAGCGTTGCACGTTGAGCGTTCCCCCCCGCGCATCCGCGCTCCCTCGCCCTCATGCCCGCCACCGCCGCCGCACCTCCCCTCAGCGTCGTTCTCGTCTGCAAAAACCCCGGCCCCCGCCTCCACGCCGCCCTCGCGAGCGTCTGGGAACAACTCCACGTCCACCCCGAGATCATCGTCATCGACGGCGCATCCACCGACGGCTCGCGCGAATGGCTCACCGCCCAACGCGCCCGCCTCGCCTCACTCATCTCCGAGCCCGACGCCGGCCTCTATCACGCGATGAACAGGGGCGTCGCCCTCGCCACCGGCGAATGGCTGCTCTTCCTCGGGGCCGACGACCGTCTCGTCGGCGACATGGTGCTGAGCGAGTCGCTCAATTGGATGAACAAGACCGAAGCCGGCGTCGCCGTCGGCGAAATCGCCTACCATGACGGACGCATCTACAGGCTCCGCTCGGACGTGAATCCCTGCGCAAGAAATTTCGTCCACCATCAGGGCACGTTCTACCGCCGCTCGTTGTTCGCCGAAAACGACGCCTTCGACACCTCGCTCGCCGTCATGGCCGATTACGAATTTAACGTCCGCCTCTGGAAGAACCGCGTGCGCTTCAAACCCATCCCGCTCCGCATCGCCGCCTGCGGCACCGGCGGCGTAAGCGACGCCGGTCACTGGCCCGGCTACCGCGAAGAGATCACCGTACGCCACCGCTATTTCTCCTTCGGCCGTTGCCTCCTCTGGGACGCCCTCACCGTCGTCCGCTACGTCCGCAAGAAAATTGCTCGCAGCTTTCCCAGGCATTGACCCGACCAGCGCCCGATCCCGCCGCGCAGGTTGAAAAACTCGTCGCCAACCCGCAGCCAGCCGCCGCCGAACACCAGCCGCAGCGACAAGCTCCGCCCAAACTCCCGTCCGCTCCGCGCCGGTCGCCGCACGAAATCGAAGCCCGCGCGCCGCGCCGCGAGCTCGTCGCGCGCCGCCAACAACGCCCGCCCATACGGACCGTAAATCCTGCGCCGCAACCCCCGCGGCATCACGCCGTAGTCGAGCTGGCCCGACTGCCACCACCAGTCCCCGTGGATCGGCCGAAACCGCGCAAAGTGAAAGAGCACCAGCGGCTCGCCCTCCACCCGCAGCCCAACCTTCGCCGCGCCCGCACCGCCCGCCTCGGCCGCGATCTCCACCCCCGCCCAATTCCACGGCGCCAAATTTACCTCGCGATGTTCGAGCACCAGCAACGCTGCGCCCAGCCGCTCCGGCCACTCATCGAGGTATTTTTGATCCGCATACTTCCCCTCCTCCAGCCGGTCATAACACCACTCGAGGCAACGCCCGCGCCACTCGTCCAAACACGCCCGCCCCACGCCGTCGTTCTGAAAACTCAGCAACCCCACGTTAAATTTTCCGTGCCGTTCATAGCGCTTCAGCCACAGCGGAAACCGATGCGCCGTCACGAGCACGCTCGCCTTCGCCGCGTCCATCGCTTCGAAAATCCGCGCCGGACTCGCGAAAAAAAACATGTCCGCATCGACATAGGTGATCCGCTCGATCCCCGCCCGCATCCCGTGTTTCTCCAGCAACCACCGCGGCCAGCACGGCGACAGGGTGAAATAATATTCCACCCGCGTCCGGTTCGCCTTTGCCGCCGCCAGTTCCGCATCGCCCGCCTCCACCTCCGCCAACGGCACCACGCGCAACCACGTGCCGCCCACCTCCCGCAACACGTCCGCCGTAAATTCATCCAGCGCCAAAACCCACAACACAGAGTCCACATCACATTTCGCAAGCGACCGCCAAAACGCCAGCCCCTGCGCCAGAAACCCCCGGTCAAAATAGGTGCAGTAGTGATTCACGGCGCTCCGCTCGCACGGTGTCGCACAGCGAGCGGCCAGTCTTCGTCTAACGGCAGGGTTCCGTCGGAGGCCCAGAAATAGAGATTGTGCCGCGTCGGATAGACAGTTTCGAAGACCGTCACCCGCTGGAAATGGGGGGCAAGGAAGCGCTGCAAATCCGCCTTGTCGGTAAACTCGTATTCGTGGTGCACGAGGTGCTTTTGCCCGCCAGCCCCCGCCGTGATCGTGTATCCGCTCACCACTCCGCCCGGCCGGAGGCGCGCCTTGATCTCGCGCAACACCCCTTCGATTTCCGCCGAAGTAAAGTGCTCGATCGCCGCATCCCACACGATATTGTCGGGCGATCCCGTTGGCATGGCCGTCCGGATGTCGGCGAGTTCAAACCGAACGTTCGGGGCCGAATTCTTCCGCCGTGCCGTGTTGACCGCCGCGGGATCGAAATCGCACGCCACCACCTCGCGACACCGCAGACTGTAAAAATTGCGGGCATTGAACCCGTCGCCACAGGCCCGTTCCAGCATCGCGCCGCCCGGCTTCAACGCCAGTCCACCAAAGACCCCTCGTTCGACCCAGGGCGGGTTTCTCTCCCGCATCCATTGGTGCTGGAGGTCAATGTGATGGTCAAAATGCTCCGGCACCGACGGCAGCCCCCATTGCACGGACCGCAGCCGCCGGTGGGCCGACGACGCCCACCCGGCTGCGCACCACGCCTCCCGCTGAACGAGCGATTCGAGCCAAGGTTTCACCGGTTTCAGCAGGCGTTTGAGGAGAGCTTTCATGTATTCCCAATCCTCTTCGCACCGCCCTCCGCTTGTCGAGACGGAGTCCGGGGCACTCAGCCCGCGCTTCGCCATAGTCGGCGCCACACGAGACCCGGCAATGCCCCCGCCATCGCCCACCACAGACTCCGCCGGCTCGCACGCGCCATCGCATCGAACAATTCGCCGCCAAACTGCTGCCCGCCTATCTCCGCAACCATCAGCGCCTGGCCGTGCTGATCCGTAATCGTCGCAAACACCCACGCCAAGAGCACCCCCCGCCGATCCGGCCGCTCGATTCCGTCGTCTAACCTGCGCAAAAATCGCAAATTTAACCACCCTGGCGCCGGCGGCGCGAGCCGCCGATACCACTTCATCGCGTCACCTCCGAAATGGCGCGCCACGAGTTCGCGCCTCCCCCGTGGCGTGCGGCCGACCACGATTTCCGCCAGCCAATACGGTTCACACGCCATCAGCGCCAGCACGTCGGCCGCGCCGTCCTCGCCCTCGTATGCGTCGATCAGCCCCGGCTCAAATTCCACCACACCCAATCCCTTACGCCACACCGGCGACAGACTCCGATAAAGTCGAAGATCCGTGCCTTGAGTATCACACTTCAACCAATCGATCCGCCCGAGCCCTTGCGCGCGCAATGCCGTCTCCAGGGTCGTAGCCGCGCACGCCCGGGTTTCGATCACCTCAAAAAAATCGGCAAAGGCCCACTCCGCCAGCGCCGCGGTCCGCGGCGGCAGCGTGCTCGAACACTGGGGCGAACGCGTCAGGTGCAGCGTCGCCTGCCCGTCGGCCGGGCTTTCCGGCACCGCCAACCCCGGACAAAAAATCCACCGCTTGAACTCCCGCTGCGCCGCATTCCACGGCGCCGCTTCGCGCGCGTCCGGTTCGAAGCCCACACCCACCGCATACCGCGCAATCCGCCGCCACGCCGAATGCACCCCGCCCGCCGCGCCGACATCCACCAGCACCGGCGGAAACTCCCGCAATTCGGGCTCCGCGAAGATTCGGTCGACGAGGCTCATGCCCCACCTCCGGTTCCGGTTTTCGCTCCGCCGGCCGGCCGGCGCACCCACACGACATTATCCAAATAAAAATCCGGGTTCGCCGGCAGCAGCCACGCAAGCAACCCGCCAAGGACGTTGACCGGCGCGATCAGCATCACCTGGGCGAGGGCATTCAGCGACCGGTGGCGGCTCCGCACCACCTTGTGGACATACGCCGACGCCAGTTGCACCAGCGCGCGGCCGTCGGCGCAGGTCTTGCGCTCCGCGATCACCTCGAAGCCCGCACGTTCCAGCACGTGCCGCAACCCGAACGACGGGTAACGGCCGAAATCATACGGCTGCGAGTGCTCGTCCCACACGAAGGGCGTCGTCAGCAGCAGCACGCCGCCCGGCCGCAACACCCGCCGGATCTCCGCGAGAAATTCCGCCGGCTCAAAAATATGTTCCAGCACCTGCGAACACAGCGCTCCGTCAAAGCTCGCGTCGGCCAGCGGAAACTTGCCCGCGGAGTAGTACACGTCCGCCGCGCCGATCTCCCGCAACTCCAAGGTGTCGAGTTCGATCCCGACGTAGCGCGTGGCCCGCACAAACTCCCGGTAGGGCTTCCGGCCACAGCCCACGTCCAGCACCTCGCCCCCCAACTGGGCAAGAAACGGCTGCATCTCCTGCCAGAGTCCGCGCCGGGCGAAAAAAAACGGATTGATGAGCAGCCCCACCCAGCCGGGCGCGAACAGCTGTCGCCACCACCACCGCCGCCCTGGGCTTTGCGCTCGGCCACTCATGGTTCGACGCGGCGGAAATGCAGCGAACGAAACTCCAGCCCGACCGGCACCGCCACTTCGTCGCGGGATTCGCTCTCCAGCCGGTAGCGGCCCGCGAATTGCGCCAGAAATTCCGTCCGGTCAAAAAACCAGCAGGGATAGCTCGCCGCGTAGATCGAGCGCGGCACGTGCTGCACGGTCAGGCGCGTCTTTCCGTCGAGCGCAAATCCGGTGCGCTCCACGACAATCCACCGGGCGCCCGTCTCCAGCACGCTGGACAGTGTCGCGAGCGGAGACGGGAGGTAAGGCAACACGCCCGCAAGGAGCAGCACGTCCGGCGTGCCCTCATCACAGGCCTCGGTCACGGTCGTGTAAAACTCCAATTCGCCGTTCTGAAATTCCGCTCGGCCGGCCGCCGTAAACTTCGGTTGCTCGACGACCCGCCAACGCAACGCACCGACCTCCCCCAGCTGCGCCCGCACCTGAAAATAGAGGCTGCCCAGCGAGCCGCCGAAATCCAACACGGTCAGCCGGCCGTTCCCGGCGGCTTCCCGCAACCGTGACACCCCGGGCCACCAGGGCGCGGCAGCGTGAAACGCCACTCCGTCCCGTTCATAGGTCGCGCGCCCCTCCCGCACCTGCCGGGCCGCCGCCCGCACCCGGTGAAAAATCCGGTCCGAATCGTAACCCCGGGCGGCGGCCGCGGCCGCCGGCCAGTCGGCAAAATTGCCCACCCAGCGCACTCGAAAAAATCGCTCCACCAGCGGCGACAACACCGCCGCCGGCACCAGCCGCCGGACCACCCGGCGCCAGCGCCCCGCCCAGCTCCGCCCTGCCGGCCAGGCCGCCGTCGTCCACAGCCGCCGACACTCCGCGTGCTCGGCCGGCACCGGCCACACCGCCGGCACCGCCGGCGCCGCCCGCAACGGCGGATTCTCCCACTCGACCGCCTCCGCCGCATTCATCGCGCCCGCATCGAATCCGATGTGCTCGACCATCGACCACGGCGGCCGCACACACAGCCCGCCATGCTGGAAATGGTGATACACCCACCGCACCGCCCAGATATTTTTCCGGGTTTCCTCCCGCGCCATTTCCGGCAAATCCGCCCCATACGCGTCCGTTGCTGCCCCGTGCGCTTCCGTCGCCGCCATTTTCATCACCGCCGTCTCGTCCAGCATCCCGCGCCAGCTCCGCGCCCACGCGCCCCACACCCAGCACTCCGCCCGCGCATCGCCATACGGCGCTTCCCCCACGTCCGCCGGCATCACGCGCGGATGCGTCCACCCCGTCACACTCATCACGCGCTCGTCCGTCGCATAGTGCCGCAGCGCCGCGCACATCCACGCATAGGTCCCCGGCACGCACACCAGATCGTCCTCCCACACCACAAACGCCTCATGCTTCGCTGCGACTGCGGTCACGCCCGCGAGCACATTTTTTCCCAGGCCCAAATTCTCCGGGCGCTCCGTCAGCCGCACCTCGCACCAGTCCACCGCGCGCAACATCGCCCGTACCTCCGCCACCGCTGCCGCATCCGCCGCGCCTTTCGCGCCGTCGGCAAATGCGTACAGGAGCGGCACCGCATTCTCGCGCAGGCACGCCAACACGCGCGCGAGATGCACCGGACGCGCGTAGGCTAGCAACACGACTGGGATTGTTTCGTTCATCCGTCAGTACGGTCACCGCCGTGCATAGAGCAAATCGCGGTGCGTGCCGACATCAGTCAGCACCTCCACCATCCGATAACGCGGTTCCAGCACCGCCGCGATTCCCGCCTCGGCCCGCGCTTCCACGCAAATAAACCGCGGCGCATGCCGCGCAAAATCCAGCCCACGCAACACCGCCTCCTCCGCCCCTTCCACGTCGAGGCTCAGTAAATCAATTTCCCCGACGATCCCCGCTTCGTCGATCAGTGCCGACAACGTCCGCGCCGCCACGCGGATCGTGCGCGTCTCCGCCAGACCCTGCACAGCCCGGCCCGCCGCGACATGATCCGCCGTCGCCGCCCCGTCGCCCAACGCTCCCGCCACCGTCGACATCAAACCCGCCACGTGCAGTTCCACCGTCGCGCCAGCTACGTCTTGGGCCACGAGCGCCGACTCCGCGACGACGGAAGCGCGGCGGTTTTTCCGGCACTCCGCCGCCAACTCCGGCACCGGCTCGACCAGCAGCCCCGTCCAGCCGCGAATCTTTTCAAAATAGTAGGTGTTGCTCTGCCGCACCCCGTCATTCGCTCCCGCCTCGATAAACACGCCACCGTCGCGGTCGAGGTGCCGCTCCAATTTCCGGTCGATATCGTGGAGCGCCGGCCGCGAGTAGCGCTCCACGCCCAACGCCTCGCCCGCTCCCCGCCGCAGGCGCTTAAGCGATTGGCGTAGGCTGGAAGAAAAGTTCATGCGCGCCGGAGATAACTCCACCCACGCAACGGAATCAACAAAGCCCGCGTTTGCATCGCCGCCGTCGCCCGCACCGCCGGATGACAATACGACGCCAGCCACGCCGCCAGCCCGTAGGAAATCACCGTCGCCCACGCCGCGCCAAGCCCGCCCCAGCGCGGGATAAAAATAAAATTCAGCCCCACATTCGCCACGGCGCCCGCCGCCGTCGCCGCGAGATAAAACGTCTGCAGCCCTTCGTTCACCAGCCACTGCCCGCGCGCCACACCGAGAAATACAAACACGCTCGACCAGATGTGCACCGCCAGGATCGGTCCCGCCGCCGCAAACTCCGCACCATACGCCGTGCGCACGATCCAGGGCGCCGCCAGCGCGACCGGCACCGATAACGCATACGCCGCCGCCGCGCTCACGTCGTAGTATCGCTGCTGCTGCCGCGCATACTCCGACGCGTCCTGGCCTTTCACCCGTAACAGCGCCGGCAACACACTCGACGCCAGCGCCGTCGGCAGGAAATACCAGACCTCACTCAACCGCGCCGCCGCCGCATAGACCCCGACCTCCGCCGGTCCCGCGAGGTGCCGTAACATCACTTCGTCGATCTTCATGTAGACCACAATAGCGAGGCTCGCGAACATCAGCGGCCACGCCTCGGCCAGCAACCGTCGCACCGTGGCCCTCCGCGCCGCCACCACCGGCATCCGCAGTCCCGCCCGCCGCGCGACCGCAAAAAAACCCGCCGCCCCCGCCGCCATTTCGCCCACGAGGACCCACGCAAACGCCGTCAACGGCGCGTCGGTCGCGATCAGCCACAACCGCACGCCCGAGGCCACGGCGAGCGCGCCGAGTTGCGCTACCGCCGCCGCCTTCGCCCGCAGGTGCGCCTGCAGCCACAACTCCGGCAAAAACAGCGCCGGCTGCAGCAGCCCCAACGCCAGCACCGCCAGCAATCGCGCTTCCTCTCCCGTCCCGCCCCAGCCCGCCCACACCGCGATTCCGACCGACCCACCAGCCAACACCCCAGCCAACACCCGCGCCACGAAGCTGCTCGCCAGCAACTCCGCCGTCCGCTCCGGCGACTGCAACAGCTCGCGTTTCAAAATCGCGTCGAGCCCCAGCGCAGGCACGAAACCCAGCAGCGTCACGAGCGCCACGCCGTAACTCAGCGCCCCCAACCGCTCCGGCCCGAGGTGCCGCGCGACGAACAACCCCACGACCGTCCCGATCACGAAACGCCCCGCGCGCTCCGCAAACAGCCAGCCGAAATTGGCCGCCGCCTTGCGAAAACCCGGCTTTGCCAAGACTTCGGCCATCTCCTGCATTCGGCGCACGATGAGTTTCGCGTCACCCACCGTCAAGGGTGCCCCCACCGGTGCGCCGTCGCCGTCGGTCTCGCCCACGCCGCCCGGCCGCCTCCTCGACCGCGAGGGCGACTGGGGACTCTCGGCCCTTCCGACGCCGTAATTGTTCTTCCGTCCCGCCCGACGCGCCGTAGCGTCCCCCTGCCTCCGCATGAAACTCTCCATCGTCATCCCCTGCTACAACGAGACGAAAACTATCCGCGCCATCGTCGATCGCGTGCGCGCCGCGCCCATCGCGGAGAAGGAGATCATCATCGTCGATGACTGCTCGACCGACGGCACCCGCGAAATCCTCCGCACCGAAATCGCCCCGCTCGTCGCCAAAATCATCTACCACGACGTCAATCAGGGCAAAGGCGCCGCGCTCCGTACCGGCATCGCCGCCGCCACCGGCGACGCTGTCATCATCCAGGACGCCGACCTCGAATACGATCCCAACGAATACCCGCGCCTCCTCAAACCCATCACCGACGGCAAGGCCGACGTCGTCTTCGGCTCCCGTTTCTCCGGCGGAGACGCCCACCGCGTCGTCTATTTCTGGCACATGGTCGGCAACAAATTTCTCACGTTGCTCTCCAACATGGCGACCAATCTCAACCTCACAGACATGGAGACTTGCTACAAAGTTTTCCGTCGCGAGGTGATTCAAAAAATCAAGATCGAGGAAAATCGCTTCGGCTTCGAGCCCGAGATCACCGCCAAGGTCGCACGTTCCGGCTCCGTGATCTACGAGGTCGGCATCAGCTACTACGGTCGCACCTACGCCGAGGGGAAAAAAATTGGCTGGCGCGACGGTTTCCGCGCACTCTGGGCCATCGGAAAATACAATTTTTTCCAGTGAGCGGTCGCCACCCGCGCGCACCTCTCTCGCACCCCGCTTTGCTGTAAAGGCCAGACCGGTTCCATCAGAGGATGCGATCAGGGCTATTCCGTCGGGCTGGAGTGCGCGCATCGCCCTCCCGCCGCAGACGAGCTCGCCCCGCCCGTCACACCTGCCCGTGGCGTCCTACCCTCAAACCCGGGTGGCGATGGCCAACTCAAATATAAAGCGCGCGTTTTGCGCGGGCGTTCCCACGGTAATCCGCACCCATTCAGGCAACCCGTAGGACCTGACCGGCCGCACAATCACACCTTTCCGTTGCAGCGCGTTGAACACCCGCTCGCCGTCTCCCACGCGCACTAACATAAAATTCGCGACACTGCGCACCACCTCGAGCCCCAGCCCTTCACATCCTCGCACGAGGTCGGCGAGGCCCGCGCGATTTTCTCGCGCCGTTTTTTCGGCGAAATCGCTGTCGTCCAGCGCGGCCAGCGCCGCCGCCTGGGCGATCGCGTTGACGTTGAAGGGTTGCTTCACGCGGTTCAGCAAGGCGCACATTTCCGCACTACCGTAGCCATAGCCCACGCGGAGGGAGGCGAGCCCGTAAATTTTCGAAAACGTCCGCAGGCAGATTATTTTTCGCCCCTCGGCGATCAGCGGACGCAAGTCGGGGGCGTTGACGAGGAATTCCGCGTAGGCTTCGTCAAACACCCCGACCACGTGTTCGGGTAGCGCTCGCGCAAACGCTAATACTTCCGGCGCCGTGTTTGCCGTCCCCGTCGGGTTGTTGGGCGTACACACGAACACCAGCTTTGTCCGCGGCGTGATCGCGGCCGCCATCGCGTTCAAGTCATGCCGCCATTCGCGCAAGGGCACTTCGACCGGGGTTGCGCCGAACAACCGCGTCACCAGTTTGTAGACCACAAATGCCGGCGCGGCCATCACCACCTCGTCGCCTTCCCGAAGAAACACGTGACCGAGTAGTTCGATGATTTCGTTGGAGCCGTTCCCCACGATAAACTGCTGAGCAGCCAACCCCCACCGCGTCGCCAATTTTTGCCTCAGCGAAAAACACCCGCCATCGGGGTAGAGCTCGCCGTGCTCCAGCGCCCGCTTGGCCGCCGCCACCGCGAGCGGCGACGAACCCCAAGGATTTTCATTCGATGCCAGCTTGATGATTCCCGCCGGATCGAGCCCCAACTCGCGCGCCACATCCTCGATGGGCTTGCCCGGTTCATAGACGGGCTGCGTGAGCACCGACGGTTTCACCAACGTATCAAGTTTCATTGCTTCACTGGAACACGGTTCCCCCTTCCCTCGGAAGCACGAAATTGCCTGACACCCGGCTAACTGCCGACGCCCAGCGGTGGCCCCGCGCCCCGGTCAATTCTCTGCTGATTATTTCCGACTCGCGACCCGCACCCACTTCATGCCCGCCGCCTCCGCCGCACGCATCCCCGGCTCGGCATCTTCAAACACCAGACAGTGCGTCGGCTGCACCCCCATTTTTTTCGCCGCCAATAAAAACATGTCCGGCGCCGGCTTCCCGTGCACCACATCGTCCGCTGACACCACCACCGGAAAAAGCGCAGCCAGCCCCTTCAGCTCCAGCGTGCGCCGCACGATGTCGTGGGGGCCACCCGACGCGATCGCCACCGGATGCGTCGCCGCAACCCGTCGCGCAAACGCGACGACCGGCTCGATCAGTGCCGCCTCGTACGTCCGCGCGGAAAACAAGACTTCCTTCTCGTGAAACACCTTCCACGGATCGATTTTCAACCCGTAGTGCGTCGCCAGCAGTTCCGCCACCCGCAAGGTCGGCACACCACCGAGCGAGTAAAACAAATCTTCACTCAATGTCCCGGGCATCCCCGCCCGTCGCATGGCCTCGTCCCACGCCAGATAGTGCAACGGCATCGTGTCCACGAGCGTGCCGTCGAGATCAAATATGTAGCCAGCAAAGTTTCCGTCCGGAATCTCCAGTTTCATGCGAGCGGTCACGCTCACATCCGCCCTTCAGTTTTCAACCTTCAACTGCGCCGCCCGCTCAGGTGATCACGAGCTTCACCGCCGCCACGAGCAGCACGAGCGCCAGCGCCGGGCGCAACTGCGCAGGCCGCGCCACTCGACTGCCCCAGCGCGAACCCAGCAGCCCCCCCGCGGTCGCCGCGATCACCAGCCAAGGCCACGACGCCGGCAATTCACCCAGCGATCCAACATGGCCGAGCAGTCCCGCCGCTGAATTGACCAAAATAAATGGTGCCGATACCGCCGCCGCCGCCTTCGGCTCTGCCCAACGAAAAAACAAAATCAACGGCGTCAAAAAAATCCCTCCGCCCACCCCAATTAATCCCGAAATAAATCCGATCGACGCACCCACAAGGACGATCACCCACACCGACGGCCGCCGCACCTCTGCCCCCGACGCCGCTGGAATCAAGAGCCGCCCCGCCGCAAACAAAAGCGCCGCCGCCACGAGCCAGCGAAACACCTCCGCACTCAACTGCCAGCCACCGCCCAGATACGCGCAGGGCGCCGCCACGACCGCAAAGGGCCAAAACAACCGCCACGCGAAATGTCCGGCGCGGACAAAGATCACCGTGCCGATCAGCGAGACCACCACATTGAGCACGAGCGCCGTCGGCTTCATCGCCGCCGGCTCGAAGCCAGCAAGCGCCATCACCGCCAAGTAGCCCGACGCCCCACCATGCCCGACGGTCGCGTAGAGCGCAGCCACCAAAAAGAAAACGCCTGCGATCACGGCCGCCCTTTCGGCTCCAGGGGAGTTCGGTGCTGTTTATCCATCGCACTCGTCATTGCCGCGCGCACCGAGCCGACGCAATCAAACTGGCACGCGGCCAACCCAAAACCGGCGGGTCACTCGCCGCCCCCGAGCTTCACTCCCCCCGCCACCAGTTTTTCCGGATGCGCCGCCTGCCGCGGCAACGCCAGCGCGATCACCGCCGCTGCCAGCACAAACACCAACGTCCCCCACAGACATCCCGCGAGCCCGCCCCACTGAAAAAGCGCGCCCGACAACAGGCATCCCACCAGCCGCCCACCCGCATTCGCCATGTAATAAAACCCCACGTTTAACGCCACGTTGTCGCCGTCCGTGTAATCGAGAATCAGATAGGAATGAACCGCCGAGTTCAGCGCAAATACCGCGCCAAACACCGCGAGCCCACTGACGATCACCACGCCCGCCGGCGCCCCCGCCGCGAGCGCCAGCGGCACCGCCGCCGCGACACCCGCGAGGCCAAAGGCCAGACCCGCCGCCATCCCGCCCGCTGGCACCCGCTCGCGAAACACCAGCGGCGCGGCCGACTGCACCAGGCCGTAACCAATTACCCAGCACGCCATGAACGCCCCCACCCGCGCCCCGCTCCACCCGAGCGACGCGCTCAAGAATACCGGCACACCCACCACGAACCAAATGTCGCGCGCCCCAAATAGAAAAAACCGCGCCGCCGACAGCACGTTTACCGCCCGTGTCCTCGCAAAGAGGTCCCCCCAGCCCGCCTTCTGCTTCGCCGTACCCATCGCCCCCGGCAGCGTCACCGACGCCGCGATCAGCACCGCCAGCAACGCCCCCGCCATCACGACCAGCCCACCCGCAAATCCCGCCACGCTCAGCAAAAACCCGCCGAGAAAAAAGCCGCAGCCTTTCAACGCGTTCTTCGATCCCGTGAGCAGCGCCACCCACCGGAATAGCGCCCCCCGCCCCTCGTCGCCCGTCGGCACCAGCACCTTGATCGCACTCTTCGCACTCATCTTCGTAAGGTCTTTCGCGATACCCGACAGCGCCTGCGCCACCATCACGTAGCTCACCGCCCAGCCCGTGGCCCACGCTGGATTGAGCAACGCAAGCATCCCCAGCGCCACCACCTGCAACGCCAACCCCGCGAGCAACGTCACCCGAAGCCCCAGCCGACTCGCCAGCCACCCGCCAAACACATTCGTGACAATCCCAAAAAACTCGTAGAACAAAAACAACATCGCCAGCCGCACCGGCGGGTACCCGAGCTGCGCGAAGTGCAATAGCACGAGCATCCGCAGCGCCCCGTCCGTCAGCGTGAACCCCCAATATGCCGCCGTGACCACGATGTAATTCCGCAGATTCACGTCAGGTCATTTCCAATCTTCTCCGCCGGTAACCGCGAGCGTGCGCGCGGGGCCCGCGCCACGCCAACCCGTGAATTCACCTCCGCCGTTCACAGAGAAACCGCCACCTTTCGCGTCAACTCCGCCATCCGGTTCGAATAACCCCACTCGTTGTCATACCATGCGTAAATTTTCACCATGCGCTGGTTCACCACCATCGTCGACAGCGCGTCGATAATCGCCGACCGCGGGTCGCCCTTGTAGTCCACCGACACCAACGGCCGCGTCTCGAATCCCAAAATCCCTTTCAACGGCCCGCTCTCGCTCGCCGCCTTCAGCAACGCGTTCACCTCCTCGACAGTCGTGGCTCGCTGCATCTGGAAAACACAGTCCGTCAGCGACCCCGTCAGCAATGGCACCCGCACCGCGTGGCCGTTCAACTTCCCCAGCAGCTCCGGATAAATCATCCCAATGGCCGCCGCGCTCCCCGTCGTCGTCGGGATCAGCGACATCCCCGCCGCCCGCGCCCGTCGCAAATCTGAGTGCGGCGCGTCGACGAGCGTCTGCGTGTTCGTCACATCGTGCAGCGTCGTGATCGCCCCATGCTCGATGCCGATTCCCTCGTGCATCACTTTGACGACCGGCGCGAGACAATTGGTCGTGCACGATGCGTTGGTGAGCAACCGGTGCTTCGCCGGTTCGTAGAGCCCGTCGTTCACGCCCATCACGATATTGAGCGCATCACCCTTCACGGGCGCCGCCACGATCACTTTTTTCACGCCACGCTCGAAATACACCCCGAGATCCGCCAGCGTGCGAAATTTCCCGCTACTCTCGAGCACGATCTCCACCCCGTGCCCCGCCCAATCCACGTCGCCCGGCCGGCGGTGCCCGCTAAAGGCGATGCTCGCCGCGCCCACCCGGATCACCTCGTTCCCGCCGACCCGTTCGGCCACCGCCTCGTGGGCCCACCGCCCCTGCACGGAATCAAAACTGAGCAAATGCGCCGCGCACTCCGCGCCGCCGACGGGGTCGTTGATCAGCGCCACCTCAAACTCCGGCCAGCCCCAAGCTGCCCGCAGCGTCAGCCGCCCAATGCGTCCAAACCCATTGATGCCAATTTTCGTTTTCTTCATGGTAAAATATTCCCCGCGTCGCCGTCCCGCGCCACTCACCCACACCGGCACTGCCCCGGCGCCTTTCCCGGGTCACCCGCCCGCACCCAAGCACACGACGGCTCGATTTTCTTCAAGCGCGCGAGGTCACACTTGAACACCGGAATTCTCTGCGCGCACTCCTGCAAACACGCCAGATTCGCCTGCAATTCCCGCGACGGCTTCGCCGCCAACTCGTAAATCACCCAATTTCCCTGCCGCTCGCTCTCGACCAACCCTCGCTCGCGCAGGTAGGCGAGATGCTTCGAGATTTTCACCTGCGGTTCGCCGAGCACATCTTGAAAGTGGCACACGCACACCGGCCCCTGCGCGAGCACGTTGAGCAGCCGCAACCGCGTCGGGTCGCACAAACACTCGTAAATTTTCACCAGCTCCATGTCTGAAATCATATTCTTATAACGGAATATGCTTCAAGCCTCAATTGCACGCGTCACCCCATCGCCACTGAAATCTCCCAACGCCGGTGATTTCGTCTCATTTGGTTTAAAGATGAGCTTATCCGGCTTGGAGGCAGGAGCCTGCTGGTCACCGGCGACGAATAATCGGTCGCCAGCCTCCAGCTACGCACAAGGCGCACATCGCGGCGCGCCTTTTAGTTTGCCCGGCCCAGCCGGTCCCGGCCACCGCCGCACTCCTTAGCGACGCACTCCGCGGTGCAGCCGGCTCACCGGCTTCGCCGCCGCCGCCACGGTGTCGGCCAAGGCCTTCTCATCGAAGAGCGCCGAATAGATGTAGGGGAATCCTTCAATTTTCTTCCGCTCCACCGTCACGCCCATGTAACGCTCGATCGAACGCGCGTCCCGCACATCATCCTCAGTCACGAGCGTAAACGCATCCCCCGTGTTCTGGGCGCGCCCGGTGCGACCGATGCGGTGGACGTAATCCTCGGCGTTCTCCGGCACGTCGTAGTTGATTACGTGTGACACCCCTGCGATGTCGAGACCGCGCGCCGCGATGTCCGTGGCCACTAGGACTTCAAACTTGCCGCTCTTGAAACCATCCAGTGCTTCAATGCGCTCGCGTTGGCTCCGGTCGGAATGCATCACCCCGACGGTGTGCCCCTTGCTTTCCAGGCGATGCGCGATGCGGTCCGCCCCCATGCGCGTGCGCGAAAAAATCAAGACGCTCTTGAAATCCGTCTGGTCCAGCAGCAGTTGCAGCAAGTCGAATTTTTGCGACGCCACGACCGGATAAAACGCATGGGACACCGTCTCCGCCGGCGACCGCTGGCGACCGATCTCCACTTTCAAGGGATTGTTCAGCGCCCAGCCCGCGAGTTGCTCTAATTCCGGCGGCAACGTGGCGGTGAAAAACAAGGTTTGTCGGTTCTTCGGACATTTTTGCACGATGCGCTTCACGTCGGGCAGAAAGCCCATGTCCAGCATCCGGTCCACTTCGTCGAGCACGAGAATATCCACGTCGGCCAGCGACACGTTGCCCTGTTCAATGTGGTCGAGCAGCCGACCCGGCGTCGCCGCCAAAATATCCATCCCGCTCTTCAGGTCGTCCAATTGCTTCCCGTAACCGACGCCGCCATACACGATCGTCACGCGGAGATCGGTGAACTTGGAAAATTTCTGAAACGCTTCCTCCACCTGCAGCGCCAGCTCGCGCGTCGGCTCAAGAATCAGGCAGCGCAACTTTCCGTGCGTACCGAGGCGTTGGATGATCGGCAGCGCAAACGCCGCCGTCTTGCCCGTGCCCGTCTGCGCCGAACCGAGGACGTCCCCACCCTTCAGCACCACCGGAATCGCCTGCGCCTGAATCGGCGTCGGCGTCACATAGCCCATTTCCTGCACGCCGAACGCCAGCGCATCCGATAAGCCCAACGCCGTAAAAGCCGTGTCCATCTTGGGCACATCCACCAGCACCGCCGGCTTGATCGCCGTCGTGCGCGGATGGTCAAACGTCTTGTCGATGGCTGGACGTTCGCGCTCGCCCCGCGGCCCACCGCGCGCGGCACCGCCACCCCCACGTGAACGCAAACCCCGACCGCCGCGATCCTCGCTCCGGGAGCCATAATCATCCCTCCGAGTAAGCGCCTCGTGCCCGTCGCCAGCACCTGCTGCGCGTGGCTCGCGGTACGGTTCGTCGCGCGGATCGCGCGGCTGGCCACGATATTTGTCGTAGGGCCGCCCATCGCGGCTTAGCCCGCCCCCCCGCTCGGGGCGCGACTCCCCGCGCGACGTGGCGGCGGAGGGCTTCGCATGGGAAACAGGTTTTGCCGCTTCGGTTTGAGCCGGCTTTTTGGCACGCGACGGCGAGATTTTCTCGCGCAGCTTCGCAAATATTTTCTTCAGCATGAGCAGGTGATGGAATGTCCACAGTCTGTGAACCCTCTGGCATTGCAACTCCGGATATGCCCCGATCGCGCCGTCCGCCACCGTCTCATTTTCGCCCAGTTTAACTGCGACGCTTGGAACCTAACATAATAGTATAATCGAAGTTTACATTAAACACTAACGGGGAACTCCCGCTTCGCCGTCAGCGTGCACATTCTCGCCTATCCGGCCGACCGCCAGACTGTGGCGGGGCCGTCGGCTGAGATCGCCACCAGCGGCGACACCCATCCCGTCGTTATCCGCCGCTCGCTATCCGCCTTGGTGAAGGCCAGCCTTGTTACGTCCCGGAAAGGTGCCACCGGCGGATCGCGACCGCCCGGTTCCTCGTCATCGTGCCCCCGTTGACCACCCTCGGCACCCAGCGTTCACCTTAATCACCTTCGCGCTTGGCTTGCCCTGCTTCCTCCGCACAACTTCCCAACGCTCCTCGCCACGCATGAACAACGACACCCGCTGGCTCGCCCGACTCGCCATCGACCAAGGCCTCTTCACCCGCCCCCAAGCCTTCCAAATCCGTAACGCTCTCGGCGCCGACGGCGACATGATGGCCTTCGCCCAAGGCCTCGTCGACTGCGGCATCGTCACCGACCTCGACACGCTTGAAAAACTTGCCGACCTCGCCCTTACCAAAGGCAAGAACGGTCCCCCGGCTGCCGACCCTTTCGACGACAACGCGACTCAGGCTCCCTTCGTTCAAACCGGCGCTGCCGCCCATGCCCGCAGGCTTCCCACCGACCTCGGCACCGACCACACCCCAGCCCCGCCGACGACCTCGGACCTCGGCCCCGTGGCTACATTCGCCTTCGAAACGATTCAAACGCTCAGCGACACCGCACTGGCCACCGCCCTCCGCACCCTGCTCCGCGCCACCGCCAACGACGGCGCCAGCGACCTCCATCTCTGCACTGGCGCCCGTCCGTTCATCCGGAAAAATCGCGCGCTCGCCTTCCTCTCCGACTATTCCCTCACCGCGCACGACGCCCTCCGCCTCAACGTCGCCTTGCTCGCCGACCACCAGAAAAAAATCTTCCTTGAGAAAAAAGACTACGATCATGCCTTGGCCCTGAGCGACGTCGACCGCTACCGCGTCAACCTGATGTTTCACAAGAACGGCGCCGCCGGTGCCTACCGCATGATCCCGGCGGATACGCGCACGCTCGCAAACCTCGGCTACGCCCAGCACATCGCGACACTCCACAAACTCCTCTCCTATCACAACGGCCTCATTCTCGTCACCGGCCCCGTCGGCTCCGGCAAGACCACCACCCTCGCCTCGATGGTCGCCTACCTCAACGAGACCCGCACCGACCACATCATCACCGTCGAAGACCCCATCGAAGTCGTCCACCCCTCCAAGGGCTGCAACGTCACCCAGCGCGAAGTCGGCCCCCACACCCGCTCCTTCGCCACCGCCCTCAAAGGGGCCCTCCGCGAAGACCCCGACGTAATCGTCATCGGCGAACTCCGCGACCTCGAGACCATCGAGATGGCGATCAGCGCCTCCGAGACGGGCCACCTCGTCATCGGCACAATGCACACCAGCGACGCCGCCACGACCCTCAACCGCCTGCTCGACGTGTTTCCTCCGGCGCAGCAAACGCAGATTCGCTCCAGCGTCGCCGAGAGTCTCCGCGGCGTCGTCTGCCAACGCCTCCTCCCGGCCCTCGACGGCACCGTGGTCCTCGCGTGCGAAATTCTCGTCAGCAACACGGCGATTCAAAACCTCATCAAAGAAGGCAAGTCCACGGGCCTGAAAAATACGATGGAGACGGGCCTGAAGGATGGAATGTGCCTCATGGACAACGTCGTTCTCGCTCTCTGGAAAGACAAAAAAATCACCGCCGAAACCGCCCACGCCAACATCACCAACCGCGTCCTCAAGGCGAAGATCACCTAACCATGGCCGCCATCGACACCCTCCTCCGCACCATGCTCGAAAAGGGCGGCTCCGACCTCCACCTCACCGTCGGACTCCCGCCCAAAACCCGCGCCTCGGGAGCCCTCATCCCACTCGCAGACACGGTCATCGACGCACCGACCATAGAGTCCCTGCTCAAAGAAATCTGTCCCGCCAAACGCTGGGCCGATTTCCTCGACCGCAAGGACCTCGATCTCGCCCACGAGATCCCCGGCCTCGCCCGTTTCCGCGGCAATTACCTCTACAACCACTGGGGCCAGGCCGCCGTCTTCCGCCAAATCCCCGCGAAGATCCTCTCGTTCGAGCAGCTCAACCTCCCCGAGGCGCTGAAAAAACTCTGCCACCTCGACCAGGGCCTCGTCGTCGTCACCGGCCCCACCGGCTCCGGCAAATCGACCACGCTCGCCGCGATGATCGACTACATTAACACCCACCTCGCGCGCCACATCATCACCATCGAGGACCCCATTGAATTCGTCCACCCGGTGAAAAAATGTGTGATCGTTCACCGCGAGGTCGGCGAACACACCGCCTCCTTTGCGAACGCCCTGAAAGGCGCGATGCGCCACGACCCCGACATCATTCTCCTCGGCGAAATGCGGGAGATGGAGACCATCAAACTCGCCCTCGGCTGCGCTTCGATGGGCATGCTCGTCTTCGGCACCCTCCACACCAACAACGCCCCGAAGACCGTCGACCGCATTATCAACACCTTTCCCGCCGAGGAACAAAACCAAGTTCGCATTATGCTCGGCAGCTGTCTCGCCGGCGTCGTCGCCCAGCTCCTCTGCAAACGCATTCCCAAGGGTCGCTGCGCCGTCCACGAAATCCTCCTACAGCACGAAGCCCTGCCCAACACCATCCGCAGCGGCCAGATCGCCAACATCAAATCCATCATCGAGAGCGGCGGTGCCGACGGCATGATCACCATGGACAACAGCCTCATGAACCGGGTGAAAGACGGTACCATCGAACCCAAAGAAGCCTACATGAAAGCCGCCAACAAAGGCACGTTCGCGCCGCTTCTCCAACCCGGCGACCTCGAGGGCGGGCACTGAGCGCACGCCGCCGCTTCCGTCCCTCAGCCGTCGGGGCGTCGCTCGCCGATGCCCGTTTTCACAGCCCTTCCGCTGCCGTCACGATAGTATCGCTCCCCGGCCGCGCGCTTTCGACCACACTCACAATTTGGGTCAAAAGCGCCTTGAGAACGGGCCACCGGTTGGTGGGAAGTTCCACGAGCGCGATGCGGCGTGCCTTCAGATTTTGCTGATAACGCAGATTCTTGTCGGCGAGGACGAGCCCATCAGAGACTCTGTCCACGTGTTGCCAAATCGCGCCGTTCGCAACGCGCGACCAACCACCGGTCCGCCAGCCTGGTTCCGTGCCCTTCGTGTCCTTCGCCTCTCAGACTCGGTCCGATTTTTTTGGCGCGTGCCGCAGCACGCTATCGATCCGCCAGACCCCGTCGCGTTCCTTCACGAGTCCGTAGTCGTAATCCGCGCGCTCCTCTTTCGAAAAAACCTGCACGCGCACCGTCGCGCGCGCACCATCATCGCGCACGAGCCCGAACTCCGCGCGCGTGTTCGCCCAAATCTCCGGGTAATTGTTTTCCACGATTTGGAGGAACTGGCGCACCGGGCGCTGCGCCCGCAAGGGCGCTGCCGCAAACGCATAGGCCTTCTGCGTCTCGCCCGCTCGAAACGCCGCGAGCTGCCCCTCGATCACCGCCACGACTTCCTTGCGAAACTCCGGTTTGCTCGCGCGCATGCCACCGTCGGCCCCGCGCACGAGGCCCAGCCCCAGCCCAAGTACCACGAGCGTCATTCGCATCATCCATCGCTTCATGCCGTGACCCTGCCACGTGTCGACACCAGTGCAACCCAGCTTCCCACCTCACACGCGCGCCCGTGCATGCAGCCACCGGCGCAGCGCGCGAAAATCCTCCGGCAAAAATACGCCGCAGTTTTCCTCCCGTATTCCCGGCGCACCGCGCCATTCCCGCTGCAATAATTCACCGTGGCCCGCAGGCGTGAGCGCCACCCAATGAGGGCAATCCACACAATGCGTCCCGCTCACCCGCTGCCGCACGCGCGCCAACTCCTGCCGCTTACACGACCCGTCCTTCGCCACCTCGCGAAACGAATCCCGGCACACCGTGAACTCCGGATAAAAACACGCCTTCACGAGCTGCGTCACCGTCTTCGCCAGCAAATCATCGTTCGCTCCCGCGAGCACCCGGCCCACGAGCGGCGCGCACGCTTCCTCGCTCATCCCGCCCGACACACCGCACTCACCTTCGAGCAACGCCCGCGGCAGCCCGCGCTCCCGCACGAGCGCCCACAGTCGCCCGCTCACCGCCGCAGCCTCCGCCACCGCCAGCTCCGCGCACCCATTCTGCGCGAAAAAACGCCGCAGCACCGCCGTCACCAACCGGGAAAATTCCGTCGCCGCCGCGTCATCGTTCATCGCCCGCACGTCGTCCGATCCCCGCCACCAAGTCAACACCCCCCGCACTCCATAACCCGCCTCGTGAGAGGCGGGACAGCCACCAGCCACCTCACACCGATCCCCTCGCACGGAATCCTTCGTAGCCGCGAGCGCCAGCGAGTGGTCCGACATTAATCATTGGACACGAGTCATTGGTCATTCACCGCACCCACCATCCCACCCCCCTCTTCGAAAAAATTGTCATGGTCACACTTCGAACGTATTGCCAACTGTCCCGTTCTCAAATTCTCCCCTGTTCTCCTGCTCCCTTTCTGCTTTGAGCACCGCTCCCTCCCGTACCGCCCTCATTCTCGCCTTCACCGCGATCTACCTGATCTGGGGCAGCACCTACCTCGGCATCCGTATCGCCATCGAAACGATGCCGCCGTTCCTCATGGCTGCCGTGCGTTTCCTCATCGCCGGCACCGTCCTCTTCGTTTTTCGAAAACTCCGCGGTGCCGCGTGGCCTACGGCCTACCAATGGCGCGTCAACGCCATCATCGGCACCTTCCTCCTGCTCGGCGGCAACGGCGCTGTCGTCTGGGCCGAGCAATACGTGCCTTCCGGCCTCACCGCTCTCCTCATCGGCATCAGCCCACTCTTCATTGTGCTCACCGAGTGGGCGTGGCCCGGCGGAACGCGTCCCCGTACGGCGACCATCGCCGCCCTGCTTTTCGGTTTCGTCGGCGCCACTTGGCTCGCCGCCCCCTGGGAAACCCCCTCCCACGGCGGCCTCCACCTCGGCGGCGTCGCCGCAATTCTCCTGGGCTGCGTCTCGTGGAGCCTCGGCTTGATCTATTCGCGCCACGACCAACAGGGCGCCGATTCCTTCGTGGCGTCCGCTCTCCAAATGCTCGGCGGCGGCGCCGCGCTGCTCCTCGCGGCGGTCTCCCACGGCGACTTCGCCGCGCTCCAGCTGTCCGCGATCACGCCCCGCGCGTGGGCCGCCTTCTGCTACCTGATCGTCATGGGCTCGCTCGTCGGCTTCTCAACCTTCGTGTGGCTGATGAAACACAGCACCCCCGCCCGCGTATCCACGTATGCTTACGTAAATCCCGTCGTCGCCGTCTTCCTCGGTTGGCTGCTCCTCGACGAACCCATCGGTCCGCGCACCCTCGTCGCCTCCGCCATTATCATCACCGCCGTCGTGATCATCACCGTGCAGAAAAACAAATCCGCCGGCCGCGCGCGCTAGTGACGGTAGATATCCTTGCGGTGTCTCACGCGTTGGATCACCACAATTTTGGACTGCGCCAACACCTCATAAACCACCCGGCAGTCCCCGATGCGGATGCGCTAGGTGTGCTCCGAACCGGCGAGCTTTTCGCTCCCATGCGGAGACGTTTCGTCTGCCAGCGACTCCACGTGCGTTGGTATGCGCGCGATTTCACGAAGTGGAATCTTGCGCAAATCCTTCCGCGTGGAGCTGCGCCATTCGAGGCTATGGGAGCCCATCTCGCGTCAACTCCGCTTTGAGTTGCTCATGGTAAACCGTTGGCTCCTCGCGCCGTTCTGCCACGACCGCCAAGTCTTCCAAATTCTCGATCAATTTCTCGTAGTCCGCGAGCGGCAGCACGACGGCGGTTTTTTGCCCGGTCTCGTCGGTGAAATACTGAAGCGTTGCGTTGATGCTCTGCACGCTAGGCGCGACGTCACTCATGTCGAGACTGGGAAAATACCGCCATCCCCTCGTCGCCGTCTTCCTCGGCTGGCTCCTGCCGCACGAACTCATCGGCCGCGCACACTGCGCCGCCTTCGAACACACCGGACTCCGCTTCACCGCGTTCGATCCGCACGACGAAGTCCGCGCCGCCGAACGCCCCGTCTCCACGCACCCGTTTTTTCGGGGCAATCGCTTTCAACCCGCACGCGCCGCCCTCCGCAGGGAACTCCCCTGATCGTCGCCACCTTCGTCCGCGCCGCGCCGCGAAACCACCAGCCGCACCGCGTTCGCTCAGCGCGCCCCCGGCCTCGCAACCTTTTTCCCCCGCTTCGTCCCGGAAGCATCGGCTCGGCGCGTGTCAGCGCTATCGATACTGCCCAGATGAAACGCCATCCCGGCGGTTCACCTCTGAACCGGCCAAAAAAACTCCTCCATGAAAAACATCCTCTCCACCTTCGCCCTCCGCGTGACCCTCCTGTTCGCCGCGTTTGCCGTTGTCTCCGTCGTCACCTCCTCCGCGCAATCCTCCGCCCGCCGGACCCGTCCCGTGATGCTGCCGCCCTTCATCGTGGCGGAAGACCGCTTCACGCATCCCGGACTCCATTCCGACGACGCCCTTACTCTTCCAGACGGCACCGTCATGAATCACCTCGGCCGCAACGCCGACGGCTCCATCACCCTCCCCGACGGCACTGCCATGTGGTCTCCCGTGCACAATGCCGACGGCACCGTCACCTTCCCCGACGGCACGGTCGTGACCCCGCCCACTCGCAACGCCGACGGCATCCTCACCGTGCCCGATGGCACCATCATCGATCCCGCCCGCCGCCCCGCTCACCGCGGAAAACGTCCCACCGGCGACCGGTAAGCTCGCCTCCTCCCGGCCCAACCTTTGTGCGGTCGGTGTTGACTCAAAAAAACACGCCGCGTCTGTGAACTCCTTCGCAGACGCTGCGTCTCTTCCGTTCTCGTTCTCGTTCCCGTTCGCGCTCTCTCCGTCTCTCCCCTCCGCCTCCATCCCAACCTCGACCTCACCGCCCCCACCGGCTTCACTCTCCACGTGCCCGCTCCGTCTGCGTCTATGTCCTCTCCGCTGTCAGTGTCTGCTTTTCCTCCCAGCCGCGTCCGGCGTCCGCTCGCGCTGTTCGCCGCACAAGCCGCCGTCTGGACCGCGCTCACGTTCGCCTTTGCCGCGTTGCTCCACCTGGTCGGTCCCTTCGAGTGGGCCGACGCCCTCGGCATTTCCGCCGTAACCTGGATTCCGTGGGTCGCGTTGACGCCGATCATATTTTGGCTTTCCCGTCGTTTCCCGCTCGAACGCGGTCGCCTCCTGCGCAGCGTCCCCATCCATGTCGTCGCCGCCCTGCTCGCAACCATCATTTCCCTGACGGTTACCGCCGCCGTCTTCCTTTCAACTCGTGCGACCCTCAACGCCGGGCCCGGCGGCCCGCGCCCTCCCCGACCGTTCATGCGGGATAACTCCGGCGCTCTATTACCTCCGCGCCGCCCACCACTCGACGCGCGCGACCGCAGGCGCCTCGCCGACTCCGAAAATTTCGGGCCCGCCTCTTTGGACGCTCCCCCGCCCAATTTCCGTTTCGATCCCCGCTTCCCTAAAGCCCGCCCTGGCGGCCCCCCTCGCCCCGCAGACTTCGCAACCACGTTCTTGGCGCCCTTAAATCCCCTCTCCGTCCGTGGAAATTTCGGCTTCGCGATGTATCTCATTCTCATGGCTGGCGCTCACGCGCTCGCCTACTATCGCCGCGCTCAAGACCGCGATCATCAGGCCCTCGCTCTGACCGCCAGCCTCAATCAAGCGCGCCTCGACGCCCTCCGTCTCCAGCTCCAGCCCCACTTTCTTTTCAATACCCTCAACGCCATCTCCACCCTCGTCCACCGCGCCCCCCACGCCGCCGACGAACTCATCGCCGATCTCGGCGGACTCCTCCGAGCCTCCCTCGAAAACCAAGACCACGAAGTCCCCCTCGCCCGCGAGATCGAGCTCCTTGATCGCTACCTCGCCATTGAGCAGACGCGCCTCGGCGGTCGCCTCCTCATCGTGCGCGACCTCGATCCCGCTGCCTCCGCCGCTCTCGTACCCACGTTTCTCTTACAGCCGCTCGCTGAGAACGCCATCCGCCACGGCCTCGAGCCCCGCACCACGCGCGGCACGCTCACCATCGGCGCCCGCCGCGAAGGTGGCGACCTGCACCTCTCCGTCACCGACGACGGCGTGGGCCTCGCCACGACCGCTGCCCGCACCGCGCGCCAAGGTATCGGCCTCTCCAATGCCACCGAACGCCTCCGCGCCCTCCATCACGGCCGCGCTCGCCTCGCACTCATTTCTCCCCCCGAAGGCGGCGTTCGCGTCGAAATCGTTTTGCCCTTCCTCACCGAGCGCCCGGTCGCAACCACCATCGTCCCCGTATGAAACTCACCGCCCTCATCGTCGACGATGAGCCGCTCGCCCGCGAGCGCATCCGCACGCTCCTCGCCACCGAGCCCGACATCGAGATTATTGGCGAATGCGCCGATGGCCGCTCCGCCCTCACCACTCTGCGCGAGCGCCTCCCCGACATCCTTTTCATCGACGTCCAAATGCCCGAGCTGACCGGCCTCGCCGTCCTCCAGGAATTGGCGAAAAAACCCGCCGTCGTCATCTTCGTCACCGCCTTCGACGAACACGCCGTCAACGCCTTCGAGGTCCACGCCCTCGACTACCTCCTCAAGCCCTTTAAGCCCGCCCGCCTGCGCGCGGCCCTCGCCCGCGCCCGCGAACAGCTCGCCAAGAAAAGTTCTACCGACGATGCCACGGCCCGCCTCCTCGCCCTCCTCGAATCGCGCCAGGCCGCCGGCCAAGCCCCCGACGCCGCTCCCGCACACGTCACTCGTTTTTCAGTGCGGGACCGCGACCGCACGCGCTTCGTGAAGGTGACGGACATCGATTGGATCGAAGCCTCCGGCAACTACGTCGTAATGCATGCCGGCAAAGAAAATTTCGTCCTCCGCGAAACGCTCGCCGCCGTCGAAGCGCAGGTGTCGCCAAAGGAATTCTTCCGCCTGAACCGCTCCGCCCTCGCCCGCCTCGATCGCATCCGAGAAGCAGAACCGACCTTCAATGATGAACACGTCGTCGTCCTCACAACCGGCGACCGCATCCCGCTCACCCGCGGCGTCCGCGAACTCCAGGAGCGCCTAAAATTCGCGTAGGGCCGCAGCTCGCCCACGCCCGCCCTCCGTTAGAAGCCCTCCGTTGTAGACCCTCAGTTGATCGGCTGGGGTCACGGGGATTGCGCCCCGTGACCCTTCCACATCATCGGACGTGCGGTTTTCCGCATCCGGCGGTTGAAACAGGCACCGGTCACTTGCGTGCCGATGTCAGTATCCACGGTAGGATGAACCCATCGC
>SYGN01000230.1 GCA_005799525.1 Opitutaceae bacterium
AGACCGTAGTGGCCGTCGGGCGTGGCGCGGTAGGCGGCCTTTTTCAGACTGCGCAGGAGCTGGGTGCGCAGCGTGTAGCCCTGGGGGTGCGCCGCGAGGATGACGAGCAGTTTGACGATTTCGGCGCGCACGCTGAGGTCGCCGACGGGAATGTCGAAAGAGTCGAGCAGGCCGCGAAACTCCTCGAGTTTTTCGGCATCGGGTTCGTCGTGAACGCGGTAGAGTGAGGGGAGTTGGTGCGTGCGCGTGAGGCGAGCGACCGCTTCGTTGGCGGCGAGCATGAACTCTTCGATGAGTTGGTGGCTCTCGTCGTGCGTGATTTTTTCGAGGCGGTTGGCGTAGCCCTTTTCATCCACGAAGATTTTTGTCTCAGGCATGTCGAGATCAAGGCTGCCGTTAGCCATGCGATCCTTGCGGAGGCGAGCGGCGATTTTCCAGAGGGCGCGGCACCACGTCTGGAGGTCGTGCAACTGTGCGTCGGTGAGATCGCGGAGGGCGCGGCCGGTGGAGCCGGTTTGGTGTTTTGCCGGGAGGGGCAGGGCGCGGATTTTCGCGAGGTCGTCTTCAAACATGAAGGCGTAAGCCTGTTTGTAAGTGAGGCGCTTGCGGCTACGGATGACGGTGTTGGCGTAGGTGGTATCGCGGAGGCGGCCGTTTTTGGCGAAGGTGAGGAAGACGGCTTTGCACAGGCGATCTTGGGCTTCGACGAGGGAGCAGAAACCGTTGGAGAGTTTTTCCGGGAGCATCGGAATCACCACGCCGACGAGGTAGGTCGAGTTACCGCGGCGTTGGGCTTCGCGGTCGATGGCGGTGCCGGGATGGACGTAGGTCGAGACGTCGGCGATGTGGATACCCACGCGCACTTCGCCGCCGTCGAGCGGCTCGTAGGAGAGGGCGTCGTCGAAGTCCTTCGCGTCGTCCGGATCGATCGTGAAGACGACCTTGTCGCGATAGTCGAGGCGGCCCGGAAGCTCGGAGGGGAGCACGCGATCAGGGATGAGCGCGGCTTCACGTTCGACGTCGGAGGGGAATTCGGTCGCGAGATTGTGTTTGAGGAAAATACCGAGG
Source organism: Opitutaceae bacterium (assembly GCA_005799525.1). GTDB lineage: Bacteria > Verrucomicrobiota > Verrucomicrobiia > Opitutales > Opitutaceae > GAS368. Next base: position 1,069 of record SYGN01000230.1, read on the forward strand.
AGCTCGGCGCGGGGTTCGTGAGTGCGTCCGAGGCGGGAGGTGATGGTGCCGGTGAGGGCGTCTGCGCGGTGGCTCCACTCGCCGAGTTTGATGACGACTTTGTCGCCTTCCTCCGGGACGGGCGAGAGGCCGCTCTTCGCGGGATCGCCGACGGCGATTTCGTAGCTGAAGCGCGGATCGTCGGGCTGGACGACGAATTCGCGCCGGCCTTTGCGGAGGTTTCCGACGATGGTGTCGCGTTCGCGTGCGAGGACGCGGATGACGGCGCCGATTTTTTCGCCGGGGCGGCGGCCCTTGCGGCCGGGGAATTCGCGGGCGAGGACGCGATCGCCCGGGAGAGCGACGCCGGTGTCCTCGGGGAAAACTTGGAGGGCGGGTTGCGCGTCTTCGCCGAGCACGGCATCGCGGACAACGAAGGCCGAGCCGCCGGCGCGAAACTGAATGCGGCCGACGAGTTCGCCTTTGCCGAGTTTGGGCTCGGCGACGGCTTTGGGCGCACGAGCGGGCGCGGGCGAAGCGGCGCTTGCGGGGGACTTGGCCGGTGTGGACGCGCTGGGCGGGACGGTCGCGCCGCGGGTCGTGGGACGGCGAGAGTAGGTTTCAGGTGTCGGCGTGACGGGAAAGCCGGGACCGCGGCGGGTCGGGATGAAGACTGGGCGTTTTTCCGGGGCGCGTGGCTGCTCTGCATTGGCTCCGCGAGGGGAGATGCGACCGTTGGCCGCGCGGAGATAGTTGCCGCTCTTGAGGGCAAGGCGCACCTCGTGGGCGAGCATGGCCCGCTGTTTCTTGTTCAGGCCGAGGCGGCTGGAGAGCTCAAATTCGTTGGCCGGCTTGTAGTTGGGGTCTCGCAGGTGGGCGAGGAGGAGTTCACGGAGATTCATGTGATATATTCGAGTCACGACGCGCGGGCCGTGCTTTGGGATTGGCGTTAACAAAGAGTCCGGCATTACTGCGGGCGATGAAAATCGTCCACGCGGCGAGTGAGCTCTATCCGTACATGAAAACCGGCGGTCTGGCGGACGCCGTCGCGGCGATGGCCGGGGCGTTGGCGGACAATGGCCACGAGGTGTCCGTGTTCTTGCCCGGCTATCGGGCCTTGCTGGAGCACCAGGATGCGGCCGGGGCGGTGCGGAAGCTACGGCTGAAGATTGAGATGGGGGACCAGTTTTTGTCGGGGGACGTCCGGGTGTTTTCCCCGCGGAAAAATTTGCAGGTCTACCTGATCTGCCGGGAAGAGTTTTTTGATCGGCGAGCGCCCTACGGGAATGGGGAGCGCGATTTTGAGGACAACTCCGACCGGTTTGTTTTCTTCTGCAAGGGGGTGGTCGAGACGCTGCGGTTGGCGGATTTGCAGGCGGATGTGGTGCATGGTCACGACTGGCAGGCGGCCCTGTTGCCGTTGCTGCTGCGGGAATCGGAGCGGCGGCATCGGGTGACGCTCGCGCTCAAGACCGTGTTCACGATTCACAACATCGCATATCAGGGGCTATTTCCGGCGACGACGTTTGCGCGCACGAATCTGCCCGACGAACTCTTCCATATCGACGGCCTCGAGTATTACTCGCAGGTAAACTACATGAAGGGCGGCATTCTGTTTGCTGATCGGGTGACGACGGTGAGTCCACGTTATGCGCGCGAAATCCAAACGCCGGAGTTTGGCTGTGGCCTGGATGGCGTGGCGCAGACGCGCGCGGATGATATTGTGGGGCTGCTCAACGGGGTCGACACAGCGATCTGGAATCCCGCCGTGGATGCACTGCTCCCGGCGCGCTACTCGCGGGCGGAGATGACGGGTAAAGCGATCTGTCGGGCGGAACTGCTGAAGCGGGTCGGGATGGCGGCGAATTTCACGGGCCCCATTTTTGGAATCGTGGCCCGGTTTGCGGACCAAAAGGGCATTCACCTCGTGCTGGCAAATCGCGATTTCCTGCTCGTTGAAAATTGTCGGTGGGTCGTGCTCGGATCAGGCGACAAACGACTCGAGGACGAGATGCGGGCGCTGGCGGCCGAAGCACCGGACAAGGTGGTCCTGGTGGCAAAGCTCGACGAAGCGATGAGTCATCTGATTGAGGCGGGCAGCGATTTCTTCGTGATGCCATCGCTCTTCGAGCCTTGCGGGCTGAACCAAATGTATTCACAGATCTATGGTACGGTACCGATCGTGAGCCGAGTGGGCGGTTTGGCCGATACGGTGACCGATGCCGACGATTTTCTGGGGACCGGCACGGGGCTCATGTGCGAGCCGAATGCGGGTAGTTTGGGCGATGCGTTGGAGCGGGCGCTGGTGCTGTTTGCCGACAAGCCTCGTTATGCTTCGGTGCAGCAACGCTGTATGGCCCGGGACTTTAGTTGGAAAGTTGCCGCGGCGGGCTACGAAAATCTCTACCGCGAGGCGTTGTAGGAGGCACCGTTTTCTTCGATTGGGCGACGAGTGGGGTCGGCGGAGTTGGCGAGGTCGAAGCCGGACGAAGTCGAATGAAATCCGCCTTGCACTTTGTGTGACGGACGTTTGCCTCCCCATTCCTGTTCGGAGAGGTGGCTGAGTGGTCGATAGCGGCGCTTTGCTAAAGCGTTATACGTTTAATCGCGTATCGGGGGTTCGA
>SYGN01000231.1 GCA_005799525.1 Opitutaceae bacterium
AACCTGCTCAAGGACCACGCCGCTCTGGCCGCGCTCGACGTCGCTACGTTGATCGCTGACCTCAGCCAAGTTCCCGAGGCCATCCGCGGTGGCGTGCGCAACAACGCCGGCGGCCACAGCAATCACTCGTTTTTCTGGACCGTCCTCGCTCCGCACAATCAAGACGCTCCGTCCGGTGCCCTCGCCGCCGCCATCGATGCCCAACTCGGTGGCCTCGCCAAATTCAAGGAAGACTTCGCCAAGGCCGGCGCGACCCGCTTCGGCTCCGGCTGGGCTTGGCTCATCGTCACCGCCGACAAAAAACTCGCCGTCGGCTCAACCGCCAACCAAGACAGCCCGTTGATGGGCAAGGCCGTCGCCGGGATTGAAGGCAAACCCGTCCTCGCACTCGACGTCTGGGAACACGCCTATTACCTCAACTACCAGAATCGCCGCCCCGACTACATCACGGCGTTCTGGAATGTCGTTAACTGGAAGGCCGCCGAGGCACATTACGCCGCGGCCATCGCGTAATTCAGGCGAGCATTTTAAAACGAAAGCCGCACCGTCCGAGGTGCGGCTTTTTTCATGTCCAACCGCGGTCACAACCGCGGCCACTTGCCACGCTGCAGATTACTGCTCCAGCACACTGGCTTGCGTCACGGGACCGAGGCTGGCCACGGAGATACGGCGGCTGTTCCCCGTCTCAGTATCGAGGATACTCAACACACTCGAGCTGCGATCACGCGCGGTGTAAACGAGGTGACGCCCATCCGGCAGCCAGCTGGCTTCGACGCCGTCGAACGTGGCCTTGGAGACGACCTCGGCTCTGCCCGCGGCAAAGTCGTACACCGCAATTTGATATTTTCCGCCGTCAACCCGGACCGTGCAGGCGATCTTCTGCGGATTCCCACGGCTCCAATCCGGCTCGGCCGCATAACGGAAACCCGTGACGAGCCGCTGCGGCGACCCGCCAGCCGTCGACATCAGATAGAGCTGCGGACCCGGCTCCATCGTAAAGACCAACCGCCCGCCATCGGGGGAGAAACACGGGGACGATTTGACGGCGTCAGAGCGCGTCTTGCGCGCCACCTGACGCCCTTGACCGTTGCTCAAATAGATCTCCGGCGTGCCCTCACCACTCAACACCATGGCCACGTGTTGTCCGTTGGGACTAAAGCGCGCGCCTTGGTTCGTACCCCGGAAGCTTACGAATGTCTCGTGCCGGCCGCTGGCCACATCGAGCAGGAAAATGTCTGGGAAACCGGACTTATAGAAACTCGTGTAGATAATCTTTGCGCCGTCGGGCGACCATCGCGGCATGAGCGCCAGCGCTTTGTCGTGGGTAATCTGCTTCGCCTCACCGAAAAATAAATCCGCCACACACACTTCCTTGACCCTGCCTTGGTCACGGATGAACGCGACCTTGGAGGCGAAAAATCCCCTTAAGCCGACCCCGTTGGTTTTCACCACGGCGACGTCGGCTGCGCGCAACAGCGCATTGCGCGGGCTCGTGCCGGTGACGACTTCCGAGGCGACCGGCGTGCCTGCCGCCCCTTTCGTAATGTCCACGCGCACCTGCGTGGCACCAGCGGCAGTGAACTTGATGTCGAAGGCTTGCCCGCTGGCGACGAGTTTGTAGCGGCCATGCGAGGCGAATGCCTGGAGGGCGAGGTCGTTCAACTCAGACGTGTTCGCAGAAACGCGAATCAGCACCGTATTCTTGTCAATGCCAACGACCACGTCGCCGATGCTGGAGCCACGTTGTGCCCAAGCCGGCACGCCAAGCAGAGCGATGAGCAAAAATATACGTAAGATTGAGTTCATGGAGGAAAACAGCGCGCGAACGAATTGCACGAATCCTCATTTCTATTTGCGCGGCACCGCCGCATAACAACTCTTATTTACTCACAATCTCGAACACCTTCCAAACCGTGACCTCCGACGAAATCAAAGATCATCTGAAGCAAGTAAAATATCCCGGCTTCAGCCGCGATATCGTGTCCTTCGGAATCGTGCGCTCGGCGGGCATATTCAACGGCGTCGTGAAGGTCTCCCTCGCGCTCACCACGAACGATCCCAAGGTTCCGCTCCAGCTAAAAACCGAGGTGGAAAAATGCCTGCGCGCCCTGCCTGGTGTGAACGAAATTCTCGTCGAGGTCTCAGTCGCTCCGGCAAAGGCACCGCCCCCCACAGCGGCAGCCAACGGGGGTAATTTGGCTGGTAATAACGCCGCCCCTCGAGCCATCCGCTATGCCGTGGCCATCGCGTCGGGCAAGGGCGGCGTCGGCAAGAGCACCTTTTCCGTCAACCTCGCGGCGGCACTCGCCCAGATCCTCACCGCCCGGGGCAGCCCCAATCGCGTCGGCCTAATGGACTGCGATATCTACGGTCCGAGCGTACCTCTCATGATGGGCATTCAAGGTCGCCCCGAGGTGGACGGTGACTCACTCGTGCCGTTAGAACGTCACGGCGTGAAAGTGATGAGCATGGGCTTCCTCGTAGACGACAACACGCCGGTCGTGTGGCGCGGACCGATGATCATGAAGACCATTCAACAATTCGTGCAAAACGTCCGTTGGGGCGAATTGGACATCTTGCTGATCGATCTGCCGCCCGGCACCGGCGACGCCCAACTTTCCCTCGTCCAAACCCTTCCCCTCGACGGCGCGATCATTGTAACGACACCCCAGCCCGCCGCGACCAACGTCGCCCGCAAGGGTGGCCTCATGTTTCAAAAGGTCAACGTGCCGATCATTGGCGTCGCGGAAAACATGAGCTTCTTCATCGATCCGGTGGGCAACAAGCACACCCTCTTCGGTTCGGGCGGTGGCATCATCACTGCGGAAAAACTCGGTACCGTCCTCCTCGGTCAAGTTCCGCTCATCCCGGAAATCCGCGAGGGCGGTGACTCCGGCACGCCGATCGTCGTCAGCCAACCGGCCAGCGTCGCCGGCCAGACCTTTCGAGACATCGCGACTGATCTGCTCGCGCGCCTCGCCAAGCCCGCCACGGCACGGATGTAACGATTGCGGAAAATTGCAGGCATTGACACACTGCGCCCGCTCCCTCTCATTTTGCCCGCGTCACGCCGCATGACTTCATCCGTTCAAGAGCCTTCGACCTCTCAAGAGTTCGTCAAACAATCCAGCCTCTACCAGGAATTCCTGGCCGAGCGGGAAGAAATCCTGAAGCACAAATGGCTCGAGTCGGAACGACTGGGCTACGATGTCGGTTTTGAGCGCGCGCTGCTCGACTGGATTCGCAAGCACCGGGAGTGCTGGCGGGCCGCGCGTCGACAACAGAGTGGAGTCCCCGGGACGGCGACCCCGTTCGCGACGTCCATCGGCGACAAGCGAACAACCTGACCAATTCGCTGGGTGCGGCCCAGCGGGCAAGGAAAAGCCGGGCTGGTGGGCCCGGCTCGGAAACGGTGGCTACGCGCAAGGGCGTGGCGGGAAATTACTTGATCTCTTTGTGGAGAGTGTGGCGCTTGAGATGAGGATTGTATTTCCTCTTCTCGATGCGCTCGGTCACGGTCTTCTTGTTGCGGAACGTGAGATAACGGGAGACGGGCTTACCCTCTTTTTTGGCTTCTGTGCACTCTAGCGTGACGAGTTCTTGCATGGTTATAAATGATTGGAACGTGAGGAGGAAAGGGCGCGCCCAAGCAGGTGCAACTCCAAAGTGCCACCTTTTCCCGCAAACCACGCGTCACCGGCGTTTTTCCGTCAAAGGCAGCATCACCCCACGCCGGAAGAGCGTCACCTGGCTCGTGCTCGAAGAGACGACGATGGAAATGCAATTGGACGCCACGCTGATCGCCGCCGCCGCCGCATGGCGACTGCCCAATCCACTCGGCAAAGAATAGTCGCTGTCGGTGGCCTGGATGAGACTGCCGGCCGACTCCACCACCCCGTCACCTCGAATAATAAACGCGCCGTCGATCGAGGAAAACTCCTTCACCGTCTCGTCCATGAAAGGGTTCAGAATGTTACGCTCCTCTTCCCTATAGCCGAAAAACGGATTGAGTACGAGGGGCTTGGTGAAGGACGCAACCTTTTCGTTGTCCCCGACGACGAAGAGACAGCCGACCGGTCGACCCTCCCGGCCCTCGACGGCGAGTTCGGTCGCGACCGCGATCACCCGCTCGAGCACTTCCGGTTTCACATCCTGGGGCAGGAGGTCGGAGGTCTGACCGGCGAGCAGGGTCTGAAATTCCCGTTCAATATCGACGACGACCAGCGTGTCGAACTGGTTGCTCCCAGTCATGCCATCGAGGCAGCAGATCCGGTCGGTAAACGAAATCACGCCGCGGGTGAGGGCCACCAGAATCGCGCTGCGCAACTGCGCCATGCGTTGATTCGAAAACGAGCGCACCTGGATCATCTCGGCAAATGCACGTTCGTCCTCTCCAGGCTCGATCGGGTTACGCGTGACGAGGATCGTTTTTAGCTTGGACTCGATCGCCCCGCGCTCGATCCCACCCACAAAGGTATCCCCGAAAACCATAATCGCCCCGCAATCAGCCCCCCTCGCGACACGTTCGGCCTCGCGGAACATCAGCCGATTCACCCGGTTCTGCTGGGCCTGAACGGACCGGATACCGCCGAAACCACCCACCAATTGCTCATGCAACGCATCCAAATCGGATGAGGCCACCAAGCGATCGACCAATTCCTTTTCCTTCACCTGCCGCGCGATCGAAGCGAGCACCTGGAGGTAGTCGCGCGCCTTTTCACCGGCGATCAGCATCACAATCAAATGCACGCGCTCATCCGCCAAGGCACCGTCGTGGCGGATACCGACCCGACTGCGCCCAATCGCGAGAATATAGCGGCGGCTCATCTTCACCCGCACGTGGGGGAGCGCCACCCCGAGCCCAAGATACGTCGTCATCGTGCTCTCACGGGCCAACAGGCCTTTGAGCAACGCCTCCGGCTTCAGGTCTGAAAAACTCCCGACGCAAACGGCGAGCAACTCCTGGAGTGCCCCTTCGAGGTCGTGACTGCGCAGATCGATGATCCGGCTCCGCGCGATGATTTTGTCGAGCCGCATGGCGAGCTTGGTCCTAGGTGTTCGCGGCGCTCAAGCAGACGCGGCGCGTCACTTCTCCCAGTCGAGCGCACCCTTCTTGATTTCGTAAACGAGACCCAAGACCAGCACGCCGATAAAAAACAAAATCGGGCCGAGAATCGCGATCTGATTGGCGAGGAACTCCCGATAAATAAATGTCCACGGCACCAGAATCACGATTTCCAAATCGAACAGCATGAAGAGGAGCGCTGTGACGTAAAATTTCACCGAGAACCGCGAGTGCACGATGCCGCCATCCGAGATGCCACACTCGTAGGCCGAGTCCTTAATCTTCGTGTGCTTGGCCCGTTGGCCAAAAAAATGGCTCGCGCCGATAATAAACGCAGTGATGCCCCCCGCGAGCAGGGCCTGAATCAGAAACGGAAGGTAGGCAGCGGAGGTCATATCAGATAACGAGCTTGAATGGGGCGCATCGTCTGCCGCGTCGCAAGCGGGAATTTCTCCAGCAGCGATTTCTCCGCGCCCATCCGCGCTTCAGTCCACCGGCACAATCTTCACCAACTTCGTTTTCGTCGAGCCGACGCCGAGCGATTCGGCGAACTCCAAGGTCCGAATTTCGTCGGAGATATCCACGAACCCGCCCTTCTTGCGGAGGGAATTCATCCGCTCGCGCACGAGCGCATCGAGCATGACCGGGTCGGTGCTCAACCACAGCAACGGCTCCGAGTTGGAATAGAGCGAATTGAAGAACGGTCCGCCGATGAATTGGTAGTGCTGTAGGCTCGTGAGCGTGAACATCCAGGTCTGCCGCAACTCGGGAATCGCACTCATCTCCGCCACGGCCGCGGGCGCATTGGCCGGCGAGCGGAAAAAACGCGCCGTGTTCGACGCATTCCACAGCGTCGCATTCACGAGCGCACCGTTGACGCCCAGCGTCGGGTGGTCGGTGTAAACCGGCAGATTGATCCAGAAATCGGCATCAAGAAACAGGGGAGTCGCGAGGAAACTCTTCCGATCCTCATCTTTGGAGGAAGTGTTCGACACGCCTTCCGTCTGCTTCTCGGCAAAAATCGGATCGAAGCGCTGCGGCAACGGTGAGTCGTAAAACCAAACCGGGTCATAATAGCGGCCCGACTCGAGCACGTAGACCGGGTTTCCATTGAAGGGCGTGGCTCCCGAGACCAGCGAGGGGAGGTAACCGGTCATGCGGAGCCGCAGAGCATTGAGGCCAACGAGAAAAATATCCTTGTTGTCGAAACCCCGCCGCACCAGCGCCTCGATCACCGCTTTCACCAGCGGCACGGGCGTCGCCATGCCCGGCCCGGAGTCAGCATAGACCTTCAGCCCAGCCTTCTTCTTCACTCCGGGGACGAGCTTCTTGCCGTAAACTTTCTCGTAATTGGCGATCAGCAACTCGACCTGCTTGGCGTAGCTAGACTCGTCAAACACCGCAAGCGTCGCCTGCCACACGGGCTCTGGGAGCGGCGCCTTGGCCGCGAGCGAGGGGGCGGCCGCGCGCAGAGTCGGGGAGGCAGCCCAGAAGGCCGCACAGAAAAACGAGAGAACGGGAAAACGCATGATGGAGTGTGTCGCGTGAGATTGGGCGAAGTTTCCTCGGATGCCGCGAAACTTCGTAAAAGAGGCTCGAACTTGACAGCCGAGTCGGTGAGTTGAAAGTGCATTCTTTTTGGCTCATCTCGCGTCGAGCGCTGGAGGGCAGCGCTCCCCTGCTCCACCATTCTCTGCTCCATGCCCGTCATCAAACCCACCTGCGTCCGCGACCTGAAGCTGCGAGTCAATCTCGCTGACGTCGTTGCGCGCATGGTGACCCTGCGCAAGGCGGGTGGAGCGCGCCTCAAGGGACTGTGCCCGTTTCACAACGAGAAAACTCCTTCGTTCAATGTCGATCCCGACAAGGGTTACTACCACTGCTTCGGCTGCGGCAAGAGTGGCGACATCATCTCGTTCGTCCGTGAAACGGAGCAGTTAAATTTCTCCGAAGCCGTGGAGGCGCTCGGCAAACGCTTCGGGATTCCCATCGAATACGAAGAAGGCTCCGGCGGCCCGAGCACGGCGGACCGTACGTTGCGGCAAGAGGTCTTCGATCTCCACGACGCTGCCGCTGAACATTACTTCCAAGCCTTTAAGGCGAACGACGCGACCGGCGAGGCCATGCGCCACCTGTGGACCGAGCAGCGCCGTTTCACCGCCGAACTGGCCGACGAATTTAAAATTGGCGCCGCCGATGCGACCGGCAGCGGGCTCGGTGCAGCGATGATGCGGCGAAAATTCTCCGAGGAGGCGTTGCGACGCTGCGGATTATTTTTCGTCTACGATGACGCCGCCATCTCGCTCCAATCGCTGCGCCCACGCTTTCGCGGTCGGCTGATGATCCCCATTCGCGACCACCAGGGTCGGGTGTGCGCATTCACTGCGCGCCAAACCGATCTCACCCCCGCAGACGACCCCGCCAAGGACGCCAAATACGTCAATTCCCCCGAGACCCCGATTTTCACGAAAGGAAATTTACTCTTTAACCTCGACCGCGCCCGCACCGCCGTCGGGGAGGGCAAACCTTTCGTCATGGTCGAGGGCCAACTCGATGCCCTCCGCTGCTGGTCCGTCGGGCTCAAAACCGCCATCGCACCCCAAGGCACCTCGATCACCGAAGGCCAACTCGTGTTGATGCGACGCTATCACACTCAAGTGGAATGCTTTTTCGACAGCGACGCTGCCGGGCAGAAAGCCGCGTTGCGTTTCCTGCCGATGGCACTGAAGGCCGGCCTTGAAATCCGTTTTCTCACGCTGGCCGGCGACAGCAAGGTCGATCCCGACCTGCTCTTCCTCGAGCGGGGCCTTGCCGCCTACGAAGAGGTGCGGAAAAGTTCACTTAGCGCCATCCAGTTTGCGTCTCGCGCGTTTCTCCCGAGTCCTCAGAAAGCAACTTCAGAGCAACAATCTCGAGCTGCCCAATCCGTTGTGGAAATTATAGTATCCAGCGAAAGTGAGATGACTAGGGCGAATCTGATAGCCGAAGCGGCACGGCACCTCTCCCTACAACCCAAAATTGTCCAGAAGGAGTTCGACGGTTTAATTGCCCGCCTCGGCCGCCAAGCCGCCGCCCGCCCCGCCTCCCCCCCGCCCGAGGGCGTCGCCCCGGCCCTGCCTCACACCGCCCACACCCCGGAACGCGATCTCCTCCTGCTTTGCCTGCACTTCGAAGATATCGGCAAGCCCCTGAGCCACTCCCTTCCCCACGATTGGATCGACCTGAGCCACCCCGCCGGTGCCCTCCTCAACCGTTTCCTCGGTGAGTTCGAACACGGCCTCTGGCCCGGCAAGGGTCACCTCGAAAACCTACTCGAAACCGACGCCGAGCGCACGATGGTCGCGAGCTTGCTGTTCGCGACACCCGGGTTTAAGGACCCCCTCAAGGTGGCCCAAGAGGGTCTGCGCCAGTTGCGTGCCAGGGCGCTGGAGCCCCGCCTCCGGCAAATAGAACTTGCCTTGGCCAACCCCCATGCGGAAATAGAGTCTGACCCAATTTCACTCTTGAAAGAACGTTCCGAACTGCACCGTCTGCTCCGCCAACCGATCACTTTGGCGGCTTCTGTCTGACCATTTTTTGTCCGCTTAGTCTTCCCATTCCTATGCCGCGTAAAGCCAAGTCCGCCTCCGTTGATTCCGATCAGTCCGAAGCCGTCGAGGCTGTCCTCGCTAAAATCCCGCCCTCCACCGGCGCGGGCGCCGTCCCGGGACCCGATGCGACACCCGGGGGCATCAACGACAAAATCCGCAACCTCATCCGCCTTTCCAAGGAACAGGGCTACCTCACGTTCGACGACATCAACGAGGCGCTGCCCGAATCCGTCGAGAATCAGGAGGAAATCGATAACGTCCTCTCCATTCTCCAAAATCTGGAGATTGAAATCCTTGAGCCCGATCAGGTCGATGACTACAAGGCTCGTCAGGAAGAAGCCGAAGAAGAGGAGAGTCGCACCTCCCAGAACGACATCCTCGACGATCCCGTCCGGATGTATCTCAAGCAAATGGGGCAAGTCCCGCTGCTCACTCGCGAGCAGGAAGTGGAAATCTCCAAACGCATTGAAAACGCCGAACTGAAGGCCCAAACCGCCCTGTTTGAAGCCTCGGCCGTCGGCTCCTACATCAGCACACTCGGTGCGAAGCTGCTCAACCGCGAGGAACGCTTCGATCGCGTCGTCATCGACAAGAAAATCGACTCCCGCGAAGCCTATTTCAAGGGCCTCCCGAAACTCGTCGAAAACACCCAGAAATCTGAAGTCGGCACCGCCGAAGCTTGGGCAGAATATCTCAAGGCCAAGACCGAGGCCGAAAAAAAGAAAGTCTTATCGAAATTCAAGAAACGCGAATCCCTGCTCCGTGCGTTCTTCTCCAAGTTTTTCTTCAAACTCAAGGTCTACGAAGAATACCTTGAACAACTACGCCCCACGATCGAGGATATCGAAGCAATCAATGCGCAGTTGGATCGCGCCAAGCACCCGAAGACGAAGAAGGACGCCGCGCTCGATACGAAGGCCGTCCACGCCCGTCTGAAGCAAATCGAGGCCGTCCAGCGCATCGCACCCGAGGAGATGCTCCGCGTGTTCAACCAAACCTTTGTCCACGTCCGCGAGGCCCACAAAGCCAAGACCGAGATGGTCGAGGCGAATCTCCGCCTCGTAATCTCGATCGCCAAGAAAT
>SYGN01000232.1 GCA_005799525.1 Opitutaceae bacterium
AGCCAGAACGGTCGCATCCGCCACTACCTGCCCAAGGGCACGGATCTGTCGCTCGTCTCTTATCAGCAACTCAGCGCTTATCAGCAAATGCTCAACGAGCGTCCCAGAAAAATCCTTGGTTGGAAGTCCCCTGCTCAATGTGTTCGTGAACTCCTTATATCAAATCTTTCTTCAAGTTGATCCTTGAATGTGCCGTTTGAATCCGATTTGCCTAGGTCAGGTTGTCTATGGGTCTGACTGAAGAAAAACCTCGCCAGCGTTGGCCGTGATATCGTCGGTGATCAGCGTGGACTGGCCGCGCACGTCGCGCTGGTTGTATTCGTAGATCGCGTTGCGCAGGTAGGAGGTGCCGATGAGCATCTCGGGGTCGTCGGGGGCGATTTCGTCGCCCGCGAGCTGCTCGCGCACGAAGCGGTCGTAGGGTTTGTCGGCATTCAGGCTGCGGACGACCCAGTCGCGGTAGCGCCACGAGGCGGGGCGGAGAAAATCGGCGCGGTAGCCGTCGCTGTCGGCGTAGCGCACGAGGTCGAGCCAGTGTTGCGCCCAGCGCTCGCCGTAGCGCGGGCTCGCGAGCAGTTCGTCGACGAGGCGCTCGGATGCATCGGGGCGCGCATCGGCAACGAAGGCGTGCAACTGAGCAGCGCTCGGCGGCAGGCCGTGCAGATCGAAGTAGAGGCGGCGCGCGAATTCCTCACGGCCCGCCTCGGGCGCGGGGGGTGAGCTTCAGCTCGGTGTGTTTCGCGGCGACAAAGCGGTCGATGTCGCCGCGCACCCATTTCGCAGCCGTAGCGGCGACCACGGGCGGCTGCGGATTGGCCAGGGGCTGGAAGGTCCAATAAGCGCGCTGCTCGGCGGTGAAGCCGTGTGCGTCCACCGCGACACCCTCCGTGGGTTCGGCGCTCGCCGGCCATGACGCGCCCATCGCCACCCACTTTTCGAAGAGCGCCACCTCGGCCGGCGGCAACGGATCGTCCGGCGGCATCGCGAGGTCGGGATCAGTGCGGCGCACGGCCTGAATGAAAAGAGATTTTTCGAGATTGCCCGCGACGACTATTGCGCCGCTGTCCCCGCCTTTGGCGAAGCGCGCGGCGGAATCGAGGCGGAGTCCAGATTTCTGTTTTTTATCGCCGTGACATTCGTAGCACCGCTTCGCCAGCAAGGGGCGGATCTCGTTCTCGAAAAACTGCTGCTTGGCGTGCCCAATTTCCGACTCGGCCGCGAAACCACGCGCAGCGAAAATACCGAGAGCAAGGAGCGGGGATAACTTCATTGTGACAAAACAGGTTAGCACACTCAACGGGTCGGCGGGCAAGCCAAGACGCGCTCCTGCGGTGAGAAATTGCGCACCGCCGGGATGGCGGTTCGCGCGGTGGACCCCGCGTTTCAAAACCGCAGTCCCACGGACGCAATGATCGTGCGCGGTTCGCCGTATTGAAAGGTGCCGTTGAGATAATGTTTGTCGGCGAGATTGCGGATGTTCACCCGCACATTGACTGGAAGGTTGCTGACCTTGGTCGCATAACCGAAAATCGCATCGACTAGAATTACCGGGGCGCTCTTGATAGGAATGGTCCAGCTCGGATGCTCGTAGGTTTCTCCGAGTGCGGTGGCACCACCACCGAAATACGCCCCCTTCAGTGGGCCGGTCGTAAAGGTGTATTTATTCCAAAAATTGACCGTGTAACGAGGCACCGACTCCAAATGTGATCCGATTTCGCGGGCTTCCGAAGGATTCGAGATTTCGTTTTTCGTGAAAAAATAACCGGCACTCAAAAGCGCCTGATAGTCAGGCCGCGGCGTCCACACCCACTCGGTCTCAAGGCCTTTGGTACGCGTCCGACCGGCGGCGGTCCGCACCGTGGCGCCGGGAAGTTGGAAGAGTACTTGGTTCACCGTGTCGATATCTAGGCGCGAGGCCTCTTCGTTGGAAAAATATGACAGCGTGCCGAGCAGGCGACCCTCGCCGACGTCCAGCTTGGTGCCGATTTCCCATCCCCGTCCTGCCAAGTCCGCGGCAATGAACCGCGCCGGAATCACCGCCGGGGGGCGATACGTCGGCAACGTCGGGTCGCCCTGCGTTGCGCGAATCGCGGCAAGGTCGGCGGACTGCTGGCGCTGAGGAACGAAGGTCTTACTCGTGCTGCCGTAGAGGCTGAGAGCAGGGGTGATCCGGAAGAGGGCCCCGAATTGCGGGAGCAGCTTACTCGTCTCAAAATCTTCGTCAATCCCGTCACGGTTGTCGTCGGTGGGACGGTGATACGTGATCTTACGGCCACCGACGAGCGTGCGCAGGCGATCTTGGAAGAAAGACGACTGGAGCACGCCGTAGACGGAGTTGGCGTGTCCGCCGCCTTTGCGCACGACCCCTGGCTCGTTGTAGGCGGCGCCGTATTGGTCGCGCATCAGCTGGAGCAAACTTGGGATCGGTCCGCTACTTGGAGTGTAAGTAAGGATCCGCGAGGTTGCGACCGTCACGGGACTGATGACATCCTTGCCGCCATCGTGCTGGGCACCCGAGAGCAGGTCGTGTTTTCCCGCTTGGCGCAGGTCGAGTTTGTAAGCGGCTTCGAGGCGGGCGGAGAAGATAACTCCGCCGGGCTTGAAATCGGAGATCGAACTGCGGATGCGCTGGCCGGCCACCGGGCGCAGGCCATTAAACTCGCGGCGCATGCGGTTGCTGTCGACCTGTTGAAAAACACTCCGCACGGCGAGCTCTCGCGATGCCACCCACTCGCCTTCGATGGTGGTCGTCTTGTTAGCGTAATTGTCGCGTCCATCCGGACCATTGTAATTGAACGAGTCGTTCGGGAATAAATCGCGGGAGTAGATACTAGGAAAGGGCGGGACATTGGGGCCGAGGTTGCGGGAAATAAACGCATCGACGGTTTCAGGAGTCGTGCGTCCTGTGGTGATGGGTTGGCCCGCGGGGGTTACCACGGCGCCGTTTTCCAGCTGGGGGAAACTCGCGGGGCGGGCCAAGCCCAGACGATCATAAAGCTGGATGGCCTCGCGATCTTTCTGCTGAAAGAGCGGGTGGCTTACCAGCGTGTGGGGGCGGCGTCCGGCCTCGCGATCCAATTCACCATAACGTCCAATGAAGGTCAGCTGCGCAGTGGGCTTCCACGTCAAACCGCCAGAGTAATACGTCTCCTTCGTGAACATGAAGTCGATGTTGCTCTTTTCGTCGGTGTGCCCGAAGACGAAACTGTAGGCCAACCGATCCTTGAGCAGCGGGGCCGACGTGCGCAGGACGGCCCGCCGGTGCGAGAAGGTTCCAAAGCTCGTATCCAAGGAGTGAACCGGCGTGAAACTCGGCTTGATCTTGATGAGATTAACCGTCCCGCCAGGATTGGAGATACCGGCAAACACGGCGTTGGGGCCCTTCACAATTTCGATGCGGTCCACGTCGTAAAGCGTCAGACCGGAACCGGCTGGAAGGCCGTTCACGAATTGGGGGCCCGTGTAGCCGCGAATCAAAATCATGGTCTCGTCCTTCACCTGCAGGGCCACGGAACTCGCACCCCGCAAGACATCCACCAACTGATTGCCGGCCTGGTCCGCGATGAGTTCTTGAGAAACAATGCTGATATTGAGCGGGGTATCCTTGATGAGCCCGGCGGTGCCCGTGCCCGTGACGGATGCGCCCGCGCGGTAACCGTAATCTTTCGGACTGCGCACTTCGAAGGGGCTCATAACAACCTGGGCGGATGCGCCCGGCGCGGCTCCCGAAGACGTGCCCTGTCCGCTTAGACCGACCGCACCGATCGCAAACAGCGGAAGGAGACGTAGAATGATGAAACGAACACGAAACGATGAAAACATGGAAAAGGAAATAGGGGACACAGTGAGTGTTCGGCGAGGAAAAGTAATTCGAGTCCTCGGCGGACCCGTTATTTTAAGCCGCGTTCACGATGGAGAAATCGGCCGCAAGCAGGCTCCTACCTCCCGGTCAGTTGGGCTCATCACATTGAACGCGAACGGGAACGAGGCGGGTGGACGTCTAGGCAGGCAGTCGACGCCAGCTTGACGGGTATGACTCGACAAGCTGGCCGCGGCGGCAGTAGGGAGCCGCCCGGATTGCTCCGGACGACTTGAGTCTTGTAGGGGCGTCGACGAGCGGCACCCCAAGGTTTGACTCGCGTTAAACCTTCTTCGAGGCCTCGTCGAGGATGTCGCCGAGGTTCATCATGTCGTTGCCCGCGCTGCGGTTCAACGCCTCGTAGGCGGTCGTCTCGGCGGCGAGCTGCTCGGAAGAGTAGTTCGCAGCCTTGATCGAAAGCCCCAAGCGACGCTCTTCGCGGTCGATCTTGATGACGCGTGCGCTGACCACTTGGCCGGACTTAAGCACGTCCTTGATCTTGTCGATGCGCTCCTCGCTGATCTGCGAGATGTGCACGAGACCGTCGATGCCATCCTTGATCTCCACGAAGGCGCCGAAGGAGGTGATCTTGCTTATCGTGCCCTGCACGACGTCGCCGGTCTTAACGAAGGCGTCGATGTCGGACCATGGGTCAACCGCAAGTTGCTTCATCCCGAGGCTGATGCGCTGCTGCGAGGAATCAACGTCCAAGACGATCGCGTCCACTTCGTCGCCCTTCTTAAGGACTTCGGAGGGATGGTTGACCTTGCGGGTCCACGACATGTCGGAGACGTGCACCATACCGTCGATGCCCTCTTCCAGTTCGATAAAGGCGCCGTAGGTGGTCATGTTGCGCACCTTGCCGCGAACACGAGCGCCCATCGGGTAGTTGTGGCGAACCATATCCCACGGGTTCGGCTCGAGTTGGCGGAGGCCGAGCGAGATCTTCTGTT
The DNA here is from genome assembly GCA_005799525.1 of Opitutaceae bacterium. Taxonomy (GTDB): domain Bacteria; phylum Verrucomicrobiota; class Verrucomicrobiia; order Opitutales; family Opitutaceae; genus GAS368. The sequence continues at coordinate 4,813 of SYGN01000232.1, forward strand.
CGTCTTTCTGGATACCGAGGACAACCGCATCCAGCTCCTGACCGACCTTGAGCAGTTCGGAGGGCTTGGTGATGCGTTTGGTCCAGGACATCTCGGTGATGTGCACGAGGCCTTCGACACCGGGTTCGATTTCGATGAAGGCACCGTAGGGCACGAGGTTGACGACTTTGCCGTGAACCTTGGCACCGACGGGAAACTTGCGGTCGATCTCGTCCCACGGATTTTTCGTGGTCTGCTTGAGTCCGAGAGAAACGCGCTCTTTATCGCGGTTCACTTCGATGATCATGACCTGGATCTCTTCGCCCTGCTTCACCATTTCGCTCGGGTGCGAGATGCGGCCCCAGCTCATATCGGTGATGTGGAGAAGACCGTCCATACCGTCGAGGTCGATGAACGCGCCGAAGTCGGTGATGTTTTTGACGATACCCTTGCGGACTTGGCCGGGCTGGATCGACTCGAGGAGATTGCGACGCTTGCTGGTGCGCTGCTCTTCGATGAGTTCACGGCGGGAGAGCACGATGTTCTTCCGCTCGACGTTGATTTTGAGAACCTTGAAATCGTAGGTCTGGCCGACGTATTGATCGAGGTTTTTTGGGGGCTGGATGTCGATATGCGACGCCGGCATAAACGCATCGACGCCGATGCTGATAATGAGACCGCCCTTGACCTTGGCCTTCACGCGGCCGGCAGCCACGGAACCCTCGGGGAACTTCGTCAGGATGTTGTCCCAATTCTTCTTTTGCTCGGCGAGGTCGAAAGAGAGAACGGGGGCGCCGCTCTTGTCTTCGAGTTTTTCGACGAGAACCTCGATCGTGGAGCCGATTTGGAGCTCGCCGATGTCGAGGAATTCGTGGGCGGGGATGACGCCTTCGGATTTGCCGCCGATGTCGACAACGACTTCGTGCTGGCGGATTTCAGTGATAACGCCCGGAACAATCGCGCCCTGCTTCAATTTATCGAAGGAGGACTGCTCGAGCAGCTCTTGCATGATGGAACTCATAACACGGAAACCGGCAAACCGACACCCTGCTCCAGAGACGCCAGACTACCGGTGAGAGCCCCGCCGAAAAGCGAAGCCTTGGGTTGACTGTTGAACTAACGGAAGGGTCGACGGGAGCATCGCGGCGACGTCGACTTGACCAATAGCTGCGACCGCGAAAGAACACCGTCTTGTATGTGCGGCCGAGTCGCAAGCGTATTTTAGAGGAAAAACGCTAAGAGGAAGGTATCGTGACTAAGATGAGCTTTCTTACGCGCCCCGTTTCGTCTCGGCTGATCACCGCGCTTCAATCGGCGCTGGGGAAAGCGCCGCTCCGTTCAAGCCGCTCCGTTCTTCTTCGGCGCGTCGATGGCCAACTGGACGTTGCGGAAGAACACCTCGTAAAGCGGCGTATCCCGCAGCGCCGCCGACGTGCCCTGTCCCGCGCGTCCACGGGAATCGCTTTCGATCACCTCGGAGAGCCACAACGAGGCCTCCGTGCCGCCATCGAGCGTGGGGTTGAGCCGCAGCTTAAGCGTGAACTGACGGGAGCTCCGCAGCGTGTCGCTCGCGGAAAGTCCGCTGACGGCTTCAAGTTCACCCTGGGCGGCACCGCCGCGGATGAAACGAAAGCCCATCTGTTCCACGGCAAGTCGGGCGGCCTCGTAAGTCGGGCGCTGGGCGGCTTGGTAGGTGTGGGTGCGCGGCTGCTCGCGGGCAGCAAGCTTAGCGCGCACGCTGCTCGAAGCCTCGGAGAGCGACTCGCACCCGCTGAGCGCAGCAAGCGACAGCACGGCCCACAGCACGAACGGGCGTTTCATCGGTTAGGCGGGCTGCTGCTGAGAAATGCAATGCAGCGTCCCGAGGCCCCAGACCAGCTCCAAGCAATCAATGGGGATGATCTCGCGACCCGGGAAACACACCGCGAGGACCTCGGCGGCCTCGGCGTCTCGCTTCGGCTGCTGGAAAGTCGGCATCAAGACGGCGCCGTTGATCACGAGGAAATTGGCATAGCTCGCCGGGAGTTGCTGGCCTTCGCAGAAAGCAGGCTTGGGCATCGGGAGCGTCACAATGTTGAACGGTTTCCCGGCGGGCGTGCGGAGGGCTTGGAGCCGCTCGAGATTGTCGCGCAAAATGGGGTAGTTCTTATCGCGCTTGTTGCTCTCGACGACGGTGACGATCCCGTCCGCGGAAAAGAATCGCGTCGTGTCGTCGACGTGTCCGTCGGTATCGTCGCCGACGATACCCTCACGAAGCCAGTAGATCGTATGCACGCCGAGGTAATCGCGCAACGCCCGCTCGATCGCCGCCTTCGACATCTTAGGGTTGCGGTTCTTGTTCAGCAGACACGACTCGGTGGTGAGGAGGAGGCCGGCCCCGTTCACGTCGATCGACCCACCCTCCATAATCATCGTCTTCTCAAACCGACGCAGGCCGAGCGCTTCGGCGATCTTCGGTGGGATCGTGTTATCAAGGTCGAAGGGCGGATACTTTCCGCCCCAAGCGTTGTACCCCCAATCCGTGACCGCGACTTCACCGGTCTGGTCGTTTTTCACGAAGATCGGGCCGTGATCGCGACACCACGCATCGTTGGTCGCATGATCGTAGAGCGTCACTCGCGAGAGCACCGCCTTGGCCTTGGCGATCAACGCCCACGCGCGCTGCTGGAGCGGATCGGCGACATTGATCCGGACTTCCTCGTAGCGACTGATCCGGGCGACGGTCTCAGCGAACTTTGCCGGAATCATGCGAAAGTGAGCGGGCCACGTGGCGAGGTTATGCGGCCACGAAAGCCACACGGCGGCCTGCGGCTCCCACTCGGCCGGCATGCGGAAACCCAACGCCTTTGGCGTCGGCGTCTTGGGGTCTTGGGTCAGGGCAAGAGGATCTTTTGAAATCGGCACGGCGTGGCAGGTCAGTCGATAAATCGTTTCGTGAGATCACCGTAGGCGTCGATCCGGCGGTCGCGAAAGAACGGCCAATGCGCGCGGGTCACGTCCACTTTGCCGAGGTCGATCGGGACCAGAAGAATTTCCTCCTGATCGACACTGGCTTTCACGAGAATTTGTCCGCTGGTGCCGGCGACGAAACTCTGGCCCCAGAATTCAAGTCCATCGCCGCCGATGGGTTGCTCGAGGCCGATGCGATTAACCGCCGCGACGTAGCAGCCGTTGGCCACGGCGTGACTGCGCTGAATGATTTCCCAAGCGCCATGCTGGTTGGCACCATATTCGGCCTTCTCTTTCGGGTGCCAACCGATCGCGGTCGGATAAAAAAGAATCTCGGCGCCCTGCAGCGACGTGAGGCGCGCGCCCTCTGGATACCACTGATCCCAGCAGATGAGCACGCCGATCTTGCCGAATTTGGTCTGCCATGCTAGGAAGCCGGTGTCGCCGGGAGTGAAGTAGAACTTCTCGTAGAACAGCGGATC
>SYGN01000233.1 GCA_005799525.1 Opitutaceae bacterium
ATCGGCGCCGCCGGCTGGAATTACCAGGCCGAGCGCCTCCGCCTCGACCTCTCCGGTGACTTCCGTCTGAACGCCCGCTACGGGGTTTACTTCACCGCCCGAAATATTTTTAACGACCGCGACCAAAACTACGCCTATGCCCTCGGCAGCCCGCGCTACGTGAAGTTCGCCGGCGAAGGCGAATACGGCGTCAACTTCCAGTTCGGTATCAAGGGCAATTTCTAGTCCGAACGGAGCGGCGGTTTCCAACCGCCGTCAGGTGGGCAAGGTCGCTGACCCGCCCTATTTGTCACCGCGTAGTTCGACTTTGGACAGGTCGCTCAATGGCCTCACGCCAGGGGCGCAAAGGACAGAAGTCTTTTCGTCGCGACCTCTGGGTCCGTGGCGTGAGGCCCCTCTGGAAATAGATCTCACCAAAGCACAAGGAGAGCCCTCGTTTATCATCGCCCGGAGCCCACCGACGTTACGTTCCACCTGCCGCGCCGCCCGCGCATCGCCCACACCGCGTCCTTGCGCCTCACCCGCTCACCCCTTCGGCTCTCTCCGTGACGCTCGCTAAAAAACTCCAACAACTCACTGACGACCTTGCCATCATCGACGACCCGCAGGAGCGCCTCGGCGCCGTGGTCGACCGCGCGAAAAAACTCCCGCCCCTCGCCGACGCCGAGCGCACCGACGCCCATCGCGTCCGCGGCTGCATCTCCCTCGTGTACCTCGTCAGCGAAGTCCGCGACGGCCGCTGCTCGTTCCGTTGTGAAGCCGACGGCCCCCTCGTCCGCGGCCTCGTGGCCCTCCTCTGCAATTTCTACAGCGGCGCCACCCCCGCCGACATCGCCACCTTCGAACCCGATCCCCTCGAAGCCCTCGACCTCGCAAGGAACCTGAGCCCGACCCGCCGCAACGGCCTCGCCAGCGCCCGCGCCACCATCCGCGCCTTCGCCCAATCGCACCCATCCTGACGCTCCACGGATCAAAGATCCCTGGGCTATTCAGGGCCAATACGAGCGGGAGTGCGGAACTAAACTTCGTCGCGGCTCGTTCGCCTATCGTCCCGAGCGAGCTCGCTCCCACACTTTGGCCGCTGCAATTTTTCCGTATCCAGATTCTCCCGTGTAGTCCGTCCTTCAACGCCCCCCCTCGCGACCGCCCCTTCCCCTTTCACTTCCCCTCTCCCCCTCACTTTCACTTTAACTTTCCCCGTCCCCTCATGCATCGCCTCCGGCTTCTCCTGCTCGCCCTGCTCCTCCCGCTGACCGCCCGCGCTCTGCCCCCCGAGCAGGAAATATTCTGGGGCGAACTCCGCGCGCTCTGCGGCCAGGCCTACGCTGGAAAAATCGTCGAAAGCACCAGCGCCACAGACGCCACCTTCGCCGGCCAATCCCTCGTCATGCAGGTGCGCGCCTGCGGCGAAAACGAGATCAAGATCCCGTTCCATGTCGGCGAAAACCGCTCGCGCACGTGGGTCATCACCCGCACCACCACGGGCCTCCGCCTCAAACACGACCATCGCCACGAGGACGGGACCGCCGACAAGGTCACCCACTACGGCGGCGATACCGCGACCGTCGGCACCGCGATCCAGCAAGATTTCCCGGCCGACGAATTCACCGCCGAATTAATCCCCGCCGCCAAGACCAACGTCTGGTCTTTCCTTTTCTCCCCCAAAAAATCCCTCAGCTACCGTCTCGTCCGCGAATCCGAAGGCCGCCACTTTCGCGTCGCGTTCGACCTCACCAAACCGATTCCTGCGCCACCGGCCCCGTGGGGCCACCCCTGATACATAGAATCGCCCACCGATCCGCAGTATCGCCCCGCGTCAGCTAAGCGGAAACTGTTGCCGCAATAACGCCGCCAGCCCTGCCTTGTCCATCCGCCGTGCACTGATGGCGATCATCGCATCGTAGAGTCTCCCATCGTCTCGCGGGACAGGAATTTCGCAACCTCCGAGAAACGTGAGCGCGCACGCCGCGGCGGTCCGTTTATTGCCATCGAGAAACGCCTGCGATTCGGCGATAGGAAACGCATAGGCAGCCGCGGCATCGTAAGCGTCACCACCCCCGTAGAAGTAGGCGTTTTTGGCAGAACCCAGAGCCGACTCAATCGCGCCTTCGTCCCGCACCCCGTCCAAACCACCGTGCAATTCCAACGAGCGGCGATGCAGCCAAAAAACGTTTTGGATTGGAGAACCCGCGGCTCCTCATCGTGGTTCATTGCGCCAGCTTCCGAAACAACTCGCTGTGATCTTTGAATATCCGCTCCGCGATTCGCTCGGCTTCGTCGTCTGGAAGATAACGAATCGTTTACTCGGCCGGGGCCAACCCCGCTTTTCTCACGTAGGCGATGACCTCCCCTTTGTCCCGTGGCGGCAGTTTTTCCATCATCTCGATAATTTCAGTGCCACTCATGACGCCTGGCACCGTGGCCCTTTTCGCACCGCGCACAAGCCCACCCACCGGCCCCCTCTCTGTCCGCGCGCGTCTCCGCGTAGTCGATGGCCTGGGGCGGCAGGGGCATCTTGCCCGTGTTTGCCCCCGCCCCAATCCCACCGGCGGGTC
>SYGN01000234.1 GCA_005799525.1 Opitutaceae bacterium
GCGTAACCTTTCGCCCTTCAATTGCCGGGCATGCGATTTGCCCGTGCAGTAAGCGACCGTCAGCGGCACGCCCACCTTGGCCCGGAAGCCGGTCAGAAGCGTGAAAAGCCAGCGCCGCCGCCCACAAAAATTGGCTATTGGGACACGCAAAATCCGGCGCCGAGGAGACTGGATCCTGCAGGGGTTGGGCCGGGAGGGGGTTAGCCCGCATTTTTCACACTCTCCGCGCGATTTCTCCGGCGTTCCCGCTCGTTCGGGCGGCGGTTCGCCGGTACCTTGGAGTTCACGCGGGCTAAAACAAAACCGCCAGACGGTTTTGAACTTAGCCCGGACATCCCTGAGGGCGGCGAATGCCCAATGAACATTTGGACACTGTGTAGGCTCGCTTGCACGCTGAGTGTGAAATGTCCGGGCTAGCTACGTTGCCGCGTTGCGACGGCGAAACTCAGCCCTGATGCGCTCATCGAATTCCCAGACGCTGCCGCCTGAAAATGCTTGCTCAGACCACCTCAGCATTCGGAACGCGTCGACTTGGCACAGAACGCCGCGCCTCCTTCGTGCAACCCGGTCGGCCGGATGACGACAATTGAAGCCACCAGGGTTACGTTTTTCCATCTCTTGTTACGTAATTCTCCTCGGAAGCCGGACCCCGGTTCGGATTATCAAGGTACCGTCCTGCCGCGGCCGATCCCTCCTCGGGTTTGGCTGAAACCACTCGCCCCTCCCCAGATCGATGTCCAACGCCGCCGAAATCCCCCGCCGCACGCGGGTGCGCTGGACCATCTGCGCGCTGCTCTTCTTCGCGGTCACGATCAACTATATCGACCGGCTGGTTTTCGGCATCCTCTCGCCGGAACTGCAGAAAATATTCGGGTGGTCGAACGCCGACTACACGGGGATCGCGTTCTGGTTCGAGGTCGCCTACGCGATCGGGCTGGCGAGCTTTGGACGGTTGCTGGACTGGATCGGCACGCGGCGTGGGTTTGCACTTTCGCTGGCGGGATGGAGCGTCGCGGCGGGGATGCATGCGTTGATGAGCACCATCGGCGGATTCAGCTTCGCGCGTTTCCTGCTCGGGTTGACGGAGGCGGGGGTTTTTCCGGCGGCGGTGAAGACGGCGGCAGAGTGGTTTCCCCGCAAGGAACGCGCGCTGGTCATGGGCATCGTCAATGCGGGGAGCAACGTCGGGGCAGTCGTGGCGCCGCTCCTGGTGCCGTGGTTGTTCATCACCTACGGCTGGCGCTGGACGTTCATCGTCACGGGGGGGATTGGCTTTGTGTGGCTGATCTTCTGGTTCTGGCTTTATCGGATGCCGGAGGAGCACCCGAAGGTCTCGGCCGCCGAGTTGGAGCACATTCGTGGAGATGCGCCCATCCAGATGGCGCCGATTCCGTGGGTGCGTCTGCTGGGCTACTCGCAAACCTGGGCTTTTATCGTCGCAAAATTCTTCACCGATGCGGTGTGGCGCTGGTATCTGTATCTGCTCCCGCTTTTCTTCAGCCAGCACTTCAAGCTCGATATCAAAAATTTCGGGCTGCCGTTTGTCACGATCTACCTCATGGCCGACGTCGGGAGTGTCGGCGGCGGCTGGCTGTCGTCGTGGCTGCTCGGGCGCGGATGGACGGTCAACGCGGCGCGAAAATTCGCGATGCTCGTGTGTGCGTTGTGCGTGTTGCCGGTGATGTTCGCGACGCAGGTGTCGAACATGTGGGTGGCGGTTTTACTCGTGGGACTCGCGGCATCGGCGCACCAGGGATTTTCTTCGAATCTGTTCACGACGGTCTCGGACATGTTTCCCAAGCCGGCCATTGCCTCGGTGGTGGGCATCGGCGGCACGGCCGGAGCGCTGGGCGCGATGTTGCTGCTCACACTGACGGGACGGCTTTTTCAGGGCGCGACAAGTGCCGTGGGAAATCTCAGGGTTTTCACCACCTTGTTCATCATCGCGGGCTGCGCCTACCTCCTGGCCCTCGGGCTCATGCACCTGCTTGCGCCCAAGCTGCGGCCGGTGGATGAGCCTTCGACGCCAAGCCCCGCATCGCCATGAAATCCCCGTTCCGCGTCCTCTTCAGCAACGATACGGTCAACACCGTCAGTTGCGTCAGTCCGTATCACGCCCGGGGCGAGCCGTTTTCGCAGCGGATACTCGAGGCGTCCATCGACGAAACGGTCAACACCGGCGTCGACGCGCATCTGCTGCAGCCCGGACTCACGATGGTGCCGTGGTGGAAGAGCCGGCAGTATGCCTACGCAGAGCATATTCGCTGGTATGAAGCGACCTACGGCACGCGGGTGCGCGACAATCCCTATGCGCGCTACATGCTCGAAGGCGGCGACATGGTGGGTGCGTTTGTGGCGCGGTGCCGGGCGGGCGGGATCGCGCCGTTCGTATCGCTGCGGATGAACGACAGTCACGGTAAGGAATTTGTGGACACGCCGGGCGGCGGGGATATTCCCGAGATTCCCGGCTACTCGCTCCACTGTGTGAACCGGTTCTACAAGGATCATCCGCAATTCCGGATCGACCCCGATCCGGCGAAGGTGGGAAAGGAGCATTGGAACACCCGCGTGCTCAACTGGGCCAATCCCGCGGTGGTGGACTGGATGTTCGGATTCGTCCGTGAAATCTGCGAAGACTACGATATCGACGGTCTCGAGCTGGATTTCATGCGGCACTGCAATTTCTTCCGGGTCAACGAGACCACGTTTGCGCAGCGGGCGGCGGTGATGACGGCGTTCGTTCGGCGGGTGCGGGCGCTGCTCAACCGCACCGCCAAACCGGGCCGGCACCGGTGGCTGGGTGCGCGCATTCCCTGCTACGCCGCGCCGCTCGATCCGCTCGGGCTCGATTTGCCGGCGCTCGTCGGGGCGGGTTTGGAGATTCTCAATCTCTCGCCTTACTATTTGACCGCGCAGCAGGTCGACGTGGCGGAGATCCGCCGGCGTGCGCCCGGCGTCGCGATCCATCTCGAGCTGACGCATTCGGTGGCCAACGTCGGCCGCGTGCCGGGTGCTTACGACAACACGCTTTTCCTGCGCGCCACCGACGAGATCCTCGCGACCGCGGCGCACCTGGCCTACGCGCGCGGCGCCGACGGGGTTTCCACGTTCAACTTCGCTTACTTCCGCGAGTTTGGCGCGCCGGGGCGGGGGCCGTTCCATGAACCGCCGTTCGCGCTGTTGCAGCAGTTGCGCGATCCGCAGTGGGTGGCGACGCAGCCGCAGCACTATTTTCTTTCGGGGAGCACGGGCTGGGCCGCGCTGTTGGGCCGGCCCAGTGTGCTGCCGAAGGCGGTCAAGCCGGGCGCGGGAGCATCGTTCACGCTCGATCTCGCGCCGCCGCGCGGGGGATGGAAAAACGGCGGACGTCTGCGCGTGCGGGCGCGCGATGGGCTCGGCGAAGCGGCGTGGTCGGCGAAGTTCAATGGGGCGCCGCTCCCGGTCAGCGCGGATCGTTCCGCGCCGTATCGCACGCGTTACGCCGCATCGCATCTTCCGGCGGATGAACTCATACGCGCGTGGCATGTGCCGGTGGCTGCGCTCCGGGCTGGATTCAACCTGATCGAAGTCGCGCTCCCGAAAGACGCGAAAGCAGCGACGATCGAGTATCTCGAGCTCGGCGCGAGCTGAACGCCTGAAGCCCATTTTTTCCCTATGAGTATATCGAAAATGGCCGGAGCCCTGGAAGCCGTGGAACGTTCCGGCGTGGTTTGCATCACCCGCATGGACGACGCTGAGTTGATCCTGGATGTCTGTGACGCGCTTTATGCGGGCGGCGTGCGGTGCTTCGAGATACCGCTGACCACGCCTGACGCGGCTTCGGTGATCGCGAAGCTGCACCAGCGGCTCGACAGCGAGACGGCGATCGGCGCGGGCACCGTGCTGACGGCCGACGCGGCCGCGGCGGTGATCGACGCCGGCGCCGGCTTTGTCGTGAGCCCGCATTTCGTCGAGGAAGTGGCCGCGGTGACCAAGAGCCGGGGCGCCGCGTTGGTGCCGGGCGCGCTGACACCGGCGGAGATATTTCGCGCGTGGTCGGCGGGGGCCGACATGGTGAAAGTGTTTCCGATTCGCGCGTTCGGGCCCGGCTACCTGACCGATCTGCTCGGACCGTATCCCGGTTTGAAGCTCATGCCGACCGGAGGAATCACGCTCGAGAATGCGCCGGCGTTTATCAAAGCGGGAGCGTGCGCCGTGACGGTCGGACGCGACCTGATCGGTAGCGGGCCCTGGAATAGCCAGGCGTTTGCCGGGATCGCGCAACGGGCGCAGAGTCTCGTCTCCAGAATCGCCGCCGCCAAACCTGTCTGACCCACCGCCATGTCCGCTCCTCCCAGTGTCGTGCTCTTCGGTGAACTGCTGCTGCGGCTGAATGCCGAGGGCTTTTCCCGGCTCGTGCAGTCGGAGCGCTTTCAGCTCTACTATACCGGGGCGGAGGCCAATGCCGGTGCGTCGCTCGCCAACTGGGGCTACGAGGCGCTGGTCGTCTCGCGCGTGCCGGCGCACGAGATCGGGCAGGCGTGCGTGAATTTTCTGCGCCGCTACGGGCTCGACACCCGCTACGTGCAGCGCGGGGGCGAGCGGCTCGGGCTCTTCTACGTGGAGAACGGCGCGAGCCAGCGGCAATCGAAGGTGATTTACGATCGCAAGGATTCCGCGTTCACGACGTTCGACGACGTGGCGCTTGATTGGGACGAGATGCTGCGCGGCCGGCGCTGGTTTCATTTCGCGGGCACGGCGCCGGCGGTTGGACCGCGGTTGCTGCCCGTGCTCAAGCGGGCCTGCGCGGCGGCACAGCGGCAGGGCGTGACGGTGAGTTGCGACCTGAATTTCCGGCGGAGGCTCTGGACGCCCGCGCAGGCGCAGGTGGTGATGACCGAGCTGATGGAGTTCGTCGACGTGCTGATCTGCAACGAAGAGGACGCGGAGATGGTGTTCGGGATCAAGGCAGAGGAGACCGACGTGAAGCGCGGCGAGCTCAGCCGGGAGGGATATGTCGACGTGGCGCGGCAGCTGCAGGCGCGTTTCGATTTCTCCCACGTGGCCATCACGCTGCGCGAAAGTCTCTCCGCGAGCGTGAACAACTGGTCGGCGTTGCTCTACACGGGGGGGGCTGCGGCCTTCAGCCGGAAGTATCAGATTCAGATCGTGGATCGGATCGGAGGCGGCGACTCGTTTGCGGCGGGGTTGATCTACGGCACGTGCGAGGGACTGTCGCCGCAGGAGACTGTGGACTTTGCGGTCGCGGCGTCCTGCCTGAAGCACACGATTCCGGGCGATTTCAATCTCGTGAGTAAAGAAGAAGTCATGACCTTGTTGTCGGGCGACGGTTCCGGTCGCATCCAGCGCTGACGGCGCGAGTCTGCGTCCGCGTTTCCGACTGGCCCGGCTTGCTCCCGCACATGAAGGCATCGAACGATCGCAAACGCGTCCGCGAGGCCCTGCAGGGCTGGCTCGCGGCGCCGGCGGCGCGGCCCGTCGTGCGCATTCTCGAAGGCAAGCGTCCGGCGAGCGAGCACCCCGCGTTCTTCAAAGAGGAGCCCCGACTGATCCTGATCCTTGAGGGCACGGGACGCTACCTGATGATCGAGAACGGCCAGGAGATGATCTTCGATATCGCGCCCGGCCAGGCGCTTTTCCTCGCGCCGTGCACGTGGAGCTGCCCGGTGCCGTGGATGAGCTATCGCTCGCTCGCGATCACGTTCCGGCAGGATTTCACGCGCGTGACGATCCACTCGCGTCGCGCGGTGCGGGCGGATGGAAAAATTCCCTGGCGTTATCTGGCCGAGTGGCAGACCGGCGAGACCCTGGGCGCACGCGGCGACCATCTGCTCGGGCTGCTGACCGATGCCACGACGCCGCGGATCGGCGAGCGGTTGTTCAATACCGTGGCGGAGATGATCGTCGCCGAAGTGGCGGGACTCGTCGAACATGGCGGCGAGCTCCGTCGCGCCAACGACGCGATTCTGTGGCACTCGCTCTGCGATTATATTTCGGCGCACTGGTCCGATCCGTCGTTGAGCAGGGAAACGGTGGCGCAGTTTTTCAACCGGCATCCGAATCATGTGTCGCGGTTCTTTCACGAGCACACGAAGCAGAACTTTCGCAGCTACGTGAACGAGATCCGGCTGAAGCGCAGCCTGCCGTTCCTGCGCGACCTGCGCTACAATGTGACGGATGTCGCCAGCCTCTGCGGCTTCACCGACCTGCAATATTTCATCCGCTGTTTTCGCAAGCGCTTCGGCCTCACGCCGGGCGAGTATCGGAAACGACGCGTCGATTCGCCTGACCTTTCCCCATGAATCCTACGCTTACCATCGCCTCTCCTTCGGCGGACCGCATTCCGCGTCGCGCATTCCTGCATCGGCTTGGCGCGAGCGCGGTGCTCGTCGGTGCCGCGGGCGCGACAACGGCGTGCCCGGCTGCGCCGCTGTTGCCGGCCGCCGCACCCACTGCGCCCGGGCCGGCTGCGACGGAAATGGAGACGGTGCCCGACGATCCCATCTACTACGCGGATCCCGGCTGGTCGAGGTGAGAGGGACGGCGGCGGTCATGTTACGTTTGTCCCCATCTTGTTGAGTTATTCCCATCCCGCTGACGCACGCAAACGGAGTAGAAACAGCATTGTTCACTAAAACCAACCCCTCCCGGCGCGGTGCCGCTCCGGAGTTTTCCGCCGACATCGCCCCAACGCCCGAGAAATCCCATGTCATCTCATTTTCCATTTTCGCTTGCGATGGTGCTTGTTCTTGCCGGCGCCAACGGCCTGGCGTCGGCGCAGACGCCCGCGGCGACGGACCTCGCGAACTCCACGGTGGTGCTCAGTCCTTTCACTGTAAGCACGGATCGCGACCAGGGTTTTGTCGCGGCCAGCGCCCTCGCCGGCGGCCGGCTCGGCGGCGAACTGCGCGACACCCCCGTGGCGTATTCCGTTCTCACCCGCGACTTCATCGACGCCCTCAATCTCACCGACCTCGCGGACATGGCGCAGTGGACGCCCAACACGAGCGAACCGCGCAACATGGGCAACCTCGAGTGGTCGAACAACGACTTCTACGTCGCCTCCCGCGGCGTGACCGCCAACCGCCCGCAGCGCGACTTCTTCCCCTACGGCTTCAACTTCGACAGCTACAACATCGAGCGCCTCGATTTCGGCCGCGGGCCCAACTCGATTCTGTTCGGCAACAGCGGCTACGGCAGCACACCCAACATCCTCTCGAAACGCGCCCGCACCGACAAGGCCCAGACCGAGGCGCGCCTCTCCGTCGGCTCCTGGAGCAATTTCCGCAGCACCTTCGATTTCAACCAGCCGTTGGGCGGCAAGTTCGCCGTCCGCGTCAACGCCCTCTACCACGATCGCGATGGCTGGCAGGATCGCGATTTCGAGAAACGCCGCGCCGCCACGCTGGCGCTCACCTGGCGGCCGGCGCGCCACACCGAGGTTCGCTTCGAGGGCGAACGCGGCGGTAAGGACAAGGCCGCCGTGGCCAGCAATTTTGACGACTTCATCAGCGCGTGGAACGGCACCACCACGTATTCGGCGGGCATCGCCGCCGCCGTGCCCGCCGCCGGTATCGGCCGCCAGGCAACGCGCACGATCATCTTCACGCCGTCGAACGGCCTCGGCACGCTCGTCAACTACGAGGGCTGGGCCCGCACCGAGGGCGGCAACCTCAACGCCACTTATCCGGCCGGCGGGATGCTCATCCCCGGCGCCAGCGCCAACATCCGCAACACTCCCATCTTCAACCAGCGCAACCTGCCGGCCAACCTCTTCGACCTCGCCGTCCGCGGTTCCAATTTCCGCATCCCCTCGCGCGAGTTCACGACCACCGTCGATGCGCCGCTGTACCGCGAGGAGTACGATAACTACACCCTCGCCGTCACCCAGCAGTTCGGCGAAAAATTCTTCGCCGAGCTCGCAGGCAACATCGCCGGCCTGGCCAAGAAGGGCGACATCATCTCCAGCCGCGGCCTCACCCAGGTGTTCATCGACGTCAACCGCGTCCTGCCCACCGGCGCGGTCAACCCGAACTTCCTCGAGCCCTACAGCGAAAGCCGGTCCTACCCACACTTCCGCACCGGCCGGGCCACCAACACGCGCCTCGCCCTGGCCTACGTGCCCGATGCGACGCGCTGGGGCTCCTTCCGCTTCAACCTCCTCGGCGGCACGTCCCGCAGCGAAGACGATCTCGACACCTACATCTACGTGCTGAAATCGAACCCTGATCCCCGGGAGTGGCCGACCTTTGACCAGGTGAGGTTCCGTTACTACCTGAACACGGATCAGGCCCGACCCTACGACCTCTCGGATCGCACCTGGAGCTACGTCAACCCAATCAGCGGCGCCACCCAGTCTGTCGAGGGCGGTCTGGTGCGCGACTGGACGAATGCAACCTACAACGCCCGCTCCCGCACCGACTACGACTACCTGCAGCTCGCCGGCAACGCGCGCCTCTTCAAGGGCCGCCTCAACCTCCTCGGCGCTCTGCGCCGCGACCAGTACGAAACCGCCAACCGCGTCGCCGTCGCGCAACGCGACAATCCCGCCACGTGGGACGGTCGGGCGCTGCACCTCAAATCCGACGCCCCGTCCGACTGGAGCCAGCTCACGTACCGGCAACGGGTCGCGGGCGGCGTCCAGGTCGGCCCGGCCCTCCCGGCCGAACTGCGGCCGCGCCTCGCCAGCGGGTCGGCCAATCCACTCTACGCCGGCGATCGTTTCCAGGACGACTTCAACTCGCCGAACATCTCCGGCACCCTCGACACCTTCAGCCTCGGCGGCGTGCTCCACCTCACCAAGCAGCTCAGCCTGCTCGGCAACTTTGCCGAATCGTTCGTGCCGCCCCTCGCCCGCTACGACGTCACCGGCAAGCTGCTCGAGGCCCGGTCCGCCGACGGCTGGGACTACGGCGTCCGGCTCACGCTCCTCGACGGCCGGCTCGTCGCGAACCTCATCCGCTACGAGGGCGTCGATCAGGGCAACATCATCTCGGGCGCGGCGTTTCGCAGCAGCATCGCGAGCATCGTGCAGGCCAACCCGGTTGGCGATCTCACCCCGGCCGGCCTCAACCAGCGCGGCCTGCCGCTCCCCCCGAGCGGCACGCTCGATACCGTGAAGAGTGAGGTCTCCGGCTGGGAGTTCGAAGTCACCGCCAACCTGTCGCGCGACTGGCGGTTAAGCCTCAACGCCGCCCTGGCCGACGGCTACCAGTCCGACACCTATCCCAAGATCCAATCCTATCTCGCCGCCAACGATTCCGTGCTCCGCCAGATCGTCCGGGACGCGGGCGGCGTCTTCAACGGGAACACCGCTGCCTATAACACCTCGATCCCAGTGAGCTCCTCACCGGAGGGCCCCGAAGCCGTCGATGCGTGGAACAGCATCCAGCAGCAGCTCGCCTCAATCTCGCGCCAAAAGCAGAAGCTCAACCGCCTGGTCGAAGCCACGGGCAATCTCTTCACCGACTATTCCTTCCGCACCGGCACGCTCCGGGGATTCCGCGCCGGCGCCGGCCTCAACTACCGGGGCCGCCAGGTCATCGGCTACCGCGGCGCCGACACGATGCGCAATCCCGCCAATGCCAGCCAGGCCATCGACGACCCGTCGGTCGGACCGCTCGACGTCGTCTACCAACCCGCCTATACCATCGCGACATTCACCGCGAACTACACCAAGCGGCTCCGGCAGGGCCTCACTCTCGAATTGGGTCTCCGCGTCAGCAACCTCTTCGACTACGCGAAACCGATCTATTTCGCCACGACGCTCCGCCCGCCCGGCGGCAACCTCGCCGATCCCGCCCGGGTCGCGACCCCGGTCAGCTATTTCTGGATCACTCCGCGCAACTACTCCGTTTCCGCGACACTGAAATTCTGAGCCGTATTCATGCAGTCGGCCACGAACGTCCTCCCGAATGCCAATCCTAAATCGTGACACCGTCGGCCGCCCGCGCGCGGGTGCGTTTTCAGAGCACGAGCAAGCTCGCTGGCCTACGGCCGACTGCATGGATACGGCTGACCTACTCCGCATTCCCGTCTCGCCATGACCCCCCTGAATTCGTCCGCGGAAACCTGTCTCCAGCTCGGCGCCGCGGCCGCCGCGCTGCTGCTGTTGACGGCCGCACCCCGGGCCGCGGCCGAGGAGCTTACCTCGCGAACCAACAACCATCTTCAGCGCTGGCTGGAGAAATTTCCAGCCGCGGATGAAAACAAGGACGGCGTCCTCACCGCGGTCGAGGTTTGGGCCTACCAGGATTCGATCGTGCGCCAGCGCAGCGCCGCCCGGCGCGAACGCGAGCAGGCCGTGACCAAGGCCAAAGCGGCCGGACTGCCCCCGCCCGCGGACGCCGCCCCGCCGCATCCGCCGCCGACCCGCGGCGAGGTCCGCTACGGCCCCCACGAGCGCAACGTGCTCGATTTCTGGGCCGCCCCCTCGGCCCGGCCGGCACCGTTGGTGATCTACATCCACGGCGGCGCGTGGCGCATCGGCGACAAACGCGAGGTCACGCCAACGTTGATCGCCCGTTGCCGGGCCGCGGGGTTTTCCGTGGCCTCGATCAATTACCGTTACACCACCACGGCGCCCCTGCCCGCCCCGCACCACGACGGCGCCCGCGCCCTGCAATTCCTGCGCGCCCACGCGGCGGAGTGGAACCTCGACTCCCGCCGCGTCGCCGCCTGCGGTGGCTCCGCCGGCGCCGGCATCACGCTCTGGCTCGCCTTCCACGACGACCTCGCCGCTCCGTCCAGTCCCGATCCGATTGCCCGGCAATCCACGCGGCTGAGCTGCGGTGCCACCATCGGCGGCCAGTCCACCTACGATCCGAACGTGATTCGCGCCTGGATCGGCGAACCGGCCTTCCGCCATTCCCTGTTTCCGTTTGCCTACGGGGTAAAGTCCCACGACCAACTCAGCGACCCGCGGCTGCAACCGCTTTACGACGAGGTCGCCGCCATCAAGCATGTTACTCCCGATGACCCGCCGATTTTCCAAATCTACTCGGAATCCGACGTGCCCCTGACCCCCAACGCCAAAAACGGCCAGGGCATGCACCACCCGATCTTTGGTCGCAAGCTGCAGGCCGCCATGGAGGCGCACGGCCTGGAATGCGGCTACCTCCACACGATCGACAGCCCGGCGGACCCGGAGGAGGAGATGGTCGCTTTCTTTCGCCGCCACCTCGGCGCGCCATGAGGCCACTCCTGCGGTTGCTATACAAAACGACATTAGAAACTGCCGCGCGGTGGAGGCGGGGTGCTCTCACCCCGCGGGATTTCGCCTCCGATACGCCAGCCCGCGCGGTGAGGGCACCGCGCCTCCATGGTCCGGGACTTACGACGTTGTGTATAGCGTTCGGCGCGGCGTTGCTGCTTCGCGGATCGCTCCCTGCGACCCCGCCGGCGTCGCCCGGCCGCGTGCTCTACAGCAACGACAGCACGAACCTGCTGGGCGCCTCGGCCTTTGACCGCGCCGACGCGCACGCCACCATTCCGGATCGCCTGCACCGCAGCATCGACGAGGCGTCCGCCGCCCGCACGCATTTACTGCAGCCCGGCAACGGCTGGGTGCCCTGGTGGCGGAGCAAGATCTACCCGGCGGACGAACATTACCGCTGGTACACGCAGCACACCGGCCTGCCCCTCGATGCCCTCGGCGAATACTTGCTCCAGGGCGGCGATCTCGTGGCCGTGTTTGTCGCCCACTGCCGACGCCGAGGGATCGCTCCCTTCGTTTCGCTCCGCATGAACGACTACCACGGCGCGGAGACCCACGATCTCCTCCTCGCCGCGCTGCAGGGCCGGCCGCCGCCGCCGGATGCGCGTTTCAGCCTCGGCGAAGCCTCCAGCCAGAGTCGCTTCCTGCTCGAACACCCGGAACTCCGCCTGAAACCCGATCCGATCGACTACCAGCGGGCCGACCTGCCGGAGCGGCTGCGTTACATCGCCGAACCGTCGCGCCGCATCCGACTGCGCACGGCGCGCGTGTTGAACTGGGCGATTCCGGAGGTGCGGGCGCTCAAGCTCGGCTTCATCCGCGAATTGGCCGGACAATACGACCTCGACGGACTCGAACTCGATTTCATGCGCTGGTCTGCGCTTTTCCGGCTGGAGGAAATTTCGGTCGAGGATCGCGTCGCGATCATGACGGGTTTTCTCCGCGAGGTCCGCGCCATCCTCGATGGCACAACGCCCCCCGGGAAAAAGCGCTGGCTCGGCGTGCGCGTACCGCTGCGCCTCGCCGGCCATCCGCCCCTCGGAATCGACCTTCCGCGCTGGGTCGCCGCCGGGGTCGATTTCTTCAACCTAAGCTGCCACTACCTCACCGAACAGCAAAGCGACCTCGCCGCCATCCACCCGCAGATCCCGGGCGTGCCATTGTATCTGGAACTCACCTTTGCCAGCGCCAGCGACTCCGCGCTCGTAGCCGCCGGCCGAAGCGGTCGCTTCCGGCCCACGGCGGCCGAACAACTGGGCACCGCGGCACACCTCGCTTACGCCCGCGGCGCGCATGGCATCTCCCTGTTCAACTTCGCCTACTATCGGACGCATGCCGTGCCGCCCGGCGAGCCGCTCTTTTCCTTCCTCGGCCCACTCGGCGACCCGGCGACCCTCGCGCGCTCCCCGCAGCACTACTTTCTCTCCCAATCGAGCAATCCGCCATCCGGGCCCTCGCAATTTGCGCAAGAGCGCAGCGTGCAGGCCGGCCGGCCCGGCCGCTGGCTCCTCGATCTGGCGCCTCCCCACGGCGGCTGGCGCCTCCCGGGCCGTTTGCGGCTGCAGGCCGCCGCCCCCTTCCGGGATCGACCCCTGACGGTCACGCTCAACGGCGTGCCGCTTGCCGAGACCGCGGACGTGGCCGAGCCGTATCGCACCGAGTTCGCCCATCCCCCCAACCAAGCGCACTGCCGAGCGTGGCTCGTTCCGTCCGCCGCGCTCCAGGCCGGCCAGAACGAAATCGGCATTGCGCTCACAAGCGGCCCGCGGGTGGAGTTTGTTTTCGTGGACCTGTCGCTGCCGTAGGCCGATTCGCGCCGACTCAGCCGCGGCTCAGTTCCGCCACAAAATCTTCCAAGGTGTCGACGGCGGCGTCAGAGCAATGTCGGGCTCAGCGTGGCCGGAGGCGCGCAAGGCTCTTGCCAAGGCAGCCGGGGATTGCTGCGCCCTCGCATTCGACGCATTCGAGCCGATGGCTTCAAGTGCACCGTGCACTGGCCCCGTCAGACCGGCCCCCGAATTGCTGGATCGGCCGGAGCCTTTGCCAGAGGAAACGCTGCGCTCGGGGCATAATATCCAGTCGTGGAGTGAATGTATCCATTACGGGATGAGTCTGACCGGTAAGGGCGGAACCTGGCCGAGTTCCGCCAGGCCGAGTCGGTAATGCCAATAGTGCCACGAGCGAGCGTTGAACTGGCCTGCCTCCGCTTGGCGCAAAACCGCACGCAGGCAATCGTCACCCAAAGTCTCGGCCAGCCGTCGGGCATCTTCAAAAACACCGATATTCATGACCTGTGTGACCACGCGTGCGGGGTAGTCCATCGCCTCGCTGGGCGATAGCCACCAGATGTACCGGCGGGCGAATCTGGAAAGCAAGGCGTGGTGGCGACGCAGTTCCTCCACCAGCGGCGTCGCTGGCGGCTGCGCAGCCATGTACGTTGCTTTAAGCATGAAGCAACCATGGCCGAATTGCGGAGAGGAGACAAGCTGTTGACGCGCACATTGGCGGCCGCCGATGTGCGCTCCCAAATCTCGCGGCCGGTGAGGTTACCTTCAGGCTGCTCGCATTCGATGCCACACTTCCCGATGAATTTTTCCCAGGGTGCCGGTTCAATGTGCGAACAAACGAATGACTCGCGCTAACTACAATGCACCCGCTTCCGTTGCACCCCGTCGTCCGGTCGCTGAGAGCGTTCGTGACGTGCTACACGACTGCGAGCAGCAGGGTCGGCTGCACCTTGCGGACACGCTCTTGGGGAGCCTTCCACTCCCGCCAGCCGCTCACGAACTGGACGAGATCATCGCCGAGGCACTCCGTCGAGATGCGGAGCTTGAAAGCGGGCGAGTGCAGCCGCTGAGCGAAGAGCAATTCTGGGCAGGGGTGCGGCGTCCGCGCGGATGACGCTGGAGTTTCATCCGGCCGTTCAGCAGGACTTCACCGCGGCAATCGATTATTATGCCGCGGCAGGTGGCGGACACTTGGCCGATCGGTTCGAGGCTGAGTTACGGGACTGTCTGGCGGCGATCAAGACCGGGCCGCGGCAGTTTGCGTTTTACCAAGGCAGCACCGCATTCCGGCGGATTCGGCTCCGCAATTTCCCCTACCTTGTCGTCTAGCGCGAGAAGCTGGACGTCGTGAGGGTGACGATTCCCAAGCACGAGAAACGACACCCGCGTTTCGGGATAAAGCGGTGGTGAGGTGCTGCGGCGCGGAATAGACGTAGTGCACGGCCCGAGCACCGCGAGGCGGAGTGGTTTCGGCAAGACCGCGGAATACCCAAATTCGGGGGTAGCGCATGGTCGGGAGTGGGTGCGCAGGATCGTGGCCTGCGACTCGGTTGAAGACTAAAGCCCACCTTCGCCGGGCCTTCAGCCTTCGCCAAGCCTACGGCTGACGAGATGGTGGGCAGCCTCCGCAAGGCGGTCCTTCGCTTGGGAGCTGACGTCAGTCAGCTGCTAGAATCGGCCTGCCAGCCGTAGGCCCGGCGGAGGCTGGCGGAGAGGGAGGGATTCGAATCGCCTGGGACCCGACTACCGAAAAGCCGAAGACAACGGCGTTTAGGTTGATTGTGAGTGGTTTAGAACAGGCAGAAAAATGTAAACGGATGCAGCGGGGACAAGCGAAAAGCACGCGGCTGGCAAATCCGTGGCATAGAAGTTCTCAACCAAATCGAGTATCCCAACCGTGCATGGGAGGCGCGGAGATGAAATTGGTTTCCGTGGTAATGCGCCATTGCGGCGACCTGCCGGTAGCACTCCGAACGAGATCACGAGTTCCTGATTCGATGCGCTTTTTTTGCGACGACCGCACCGATCTTTTTTCGTTTGGCAACCTGCCCTTTCCCGGAGGAGTTCGATGCCTCGATATCCTTGCCAGGAGCTTGACGGCGGCGGGTTTGGCGGGTTTCCGGCGGGTTTGACTCACCGGACGGCGATGGCGGGTTTGGCGGGTTTATGTCGGGTTTAGTGGCGAGGACGTAGTGAGCCGACCGCCCCGTCTGCCCACGCTTGGCCAGCACCCGCTTTGCAAGCAACTCGGCTAGGTCGCGTAGGGCTGTACGTTCCGTGGTACCGTTAATCTGGCGATACTCACGATTTGTGATTCGACCCGCGGAGCGGACCAGTCCGACGGCCTTCTGCTGGCGTTCATTGAGGCCCAGCGCCCCCACCGTCTCAGTCGTCAGCCAGTCCCGCCAGACCGTTGTGACAAACTCACCCGGGCGCAGCTCGAACCCTGGTTCGGAGAGCCCGTGTGCGACGCTTTCGCGGATCATCATGAGCGTGCCCGTCCCAAATTTCTCGATGTAGCGGGCAAGAAACAGCGCTTCACACACCCGGGCATTCCTGGCGATCGAGTTATGCGGTTGCCGCAACCGGGCGAGCGTGAGCGGCGGATGCAATTCGCCAGGGTTCCACACTTCGACCCGGTCTGCAAAAACCAAGACCTGCACCGCCGCGGCCGAAGCATAGTCGCGGTGAGCGATCGCGTTGACGACCGCCTCGCGTACAACCTCCGGCGGTAGTTCAGGCCGCACCGGTGCCTGCGGGCTTGTGGCGCGGGTGCCGACACTGCGATTAACCACCGACAGCACAAAATTCGTGGCTTGATCGGCTTGCTCGAAAATCCGGCCCTTGAAGATCTGGTAATAGGGTGCCGGTCGAGCGATTTCCGTCCCATGAAAATGCATACAACGAACCTCGGCGCTCGGCAAGAATTGCTGCGGGCTGCGTCCAAAAAGCAAGATTGCCGCATGAGTCGGCGTCGAGCCCGCGACGGCATTGAGGTGGGTCAGGACCTCCGCCACGCCGGCATCCTCCGGCAATGGAAACTGGCGCTCGTAGCGCGCCCGACGCAGGAACACGCGCACCGCCTCGGCATCGATATCTTCCAGCGTGGCGCCTGGACACGCACGCTCGTCGAACGAGCGGTGCTGGATGATACCGCGTCGATCCAAATAATCCACCAAGCTCGCGTAGAGCGCATCCCGAAGATCGGACACTGCCATGAATCGCCGCCGGATGACCTGTCCGCCCGCTTTGAGGATGAGCGCCTGCATCTTGGCGTGCCGACTTCCGTCCGATCCGCCTTTGACAAAAACCAACCGCTCCTTGCCGGCCACCGTGGCACGATCAAATTCCCGCTCGGTGGGCGAAACACCCGCCTGATCCTCGAAACCGTAGGCGTCACCAAACAAGCCAACGTAAACATCGCACTGGTCCACTTCGGAAAGATAGGCCTCGTCGGCCCGTCGCCCTGATGCGGGCAAATCCTCGAACAAGAACACCTCGAAAAACTGCCGCAGGAGCGGATCGCGGTGCACATACTCCTTCAGCGCACGTCGCTCTGCCGCCAGTTCCTTTTGCACGGAGCTGACGAAGATGCGGAATCTTGTGGAGGTCGCGGTCATCGGTGAAAAAATCGCGGTCGGAAACAGATCACAATTATCGGACGACAAATCGCGAGAACCATTCGCTCACCGTGCAGTCGTTGGATGTGCGAAGATCTCCGCAGCGGTCGACTCGGATCCCTGAATCCATCAGGCGAATACAATCATCGCTTTGCGTTACGTCACTGCAGCGCCGCGATCGCCTGGAGCTTCAAGAGAAGCCAAACGGAGTCAGGCTTTGGGGTTTGGGGTTGACGGTGGCGGGCGGGTGAGCCGTGCTGTCGCGCAATATGGCACGCCCACTCAGGCTCGAAGCGGAGGACGCAATCTATCATGTGCTGAACCGGGGCAACTAC